>JAIOOY010000029.1 GCA_021414145.1 Methylophilales bacterium
TGACACCTCAAGATGGTTTTGGGCAGCGCGTCAAACACTGGGAGATTCGCGTGAATGGCCGCATCCAGCCACATTCGGATCAGTTCGGTAATACCGAACATACTTTGGTGTTAGACCGTCCGCATAGCGAGGTCAGCATCATCGCCAGCGGTGAGGTGGAAACCGGTCTGAATACACCGCCGCAGGCTGATACTTTGCCGCTTCAGGTGTACTTGCGGCCAACGGCATTGACCGGCATGGATGACAACTTGCTAGGCTTAGCCAAGCGATTCAGTGATCTGGGCGAGAGTGTTAACCGCATTGAGCTGTACGCGCTGATGGCGGCTGTTCGCAAGAGTATGATCTTGCAACCGGATGTAGCTGGCAGCTATCCAACTGCAGCCGAAGCTTATGCCAAAGGGAGTGGTAGCGCCAAAGACCTGACCCATATTTTCATTGCTTGCTGCCGCCACTGGGGTGTTCCTGCGCGTTATGTCAGCGGCTATTTGTTCAACGATCAAGGTCAGCCAGCGCAAAGTCACAGTTGGGCCGATGTGTGGGTGCAGGATGCATGGCTGAGTCTTGATGTCGTCACTGGCAAAAAGGCCAATGGTATCCATCTACGGCTGGCAGCGGGACTGGACGACCGTGATGCCTGTCCGGTCAATACCATGCAACGCATTACTGAAGGGTCTGTGACTTGCAGCGTGGCGGCACACAGCATGGAACAGGCACAGCAATAACTTTTTTATTCTCAGATATTCACTCACTCAGGTTTCTGCAATGAACTCATTGATGCACCCCACGCAGGGCGATAAAACCAATTCGCCCTGGTTTGAAGAATACTTGGTCAAGCTTTTGCAAGATCGTGACCGCATCGGCTTGACCGATATGATCCACGAGATAGACGCGTTAATGATCACCGTTGAGCCGGGTTGCTCGGTGGCGTATGTCAGCGAGCTGGCATTGATGACACCCTATGAGTATCTGGTCACGCTGGAATCGGAATCGCACTGGACGCATATATTGCGTATTGATATGCGTTCACCGGATATTCTGGTGCGCGAAGTGCGCGACCCCAATACGCACGGTATCTTCCGCAGCCTGAACGAGGTCTATCCTATCGGCGCGCACAAGCCGAATTCGCGTTATATGGGCGAGATATTCCGCGTCACCAATCTGCACGATGTAGTCGAATTGCAAAAGCAACGCGAGATTCGTTTCTTTAACCAGAACCAGATTCGCAAGCTGGAATTACCGGGCAATATGGCGATGGTAAAACCTTCACCCTATACCCATAACATCGTGGGTTATTGGGAGCGCCCACCACAGGATATTCGAGTCTACGCCTTGGGTAACAGCGTAATCCACGAGGATGTGAATCGTGGATATCTGGAGGCTAAGGAAACCAAGGCTAAATTGGGTCTGGATAAACTCATTCTGCCCATAGACCACCTGGCCACACGGGTTTATAGCCAAAATCGTGAAGTGGCGATTCTGGAATACCTCACGCTTTCCAGTTACTACTATTGGGGCTCTTACGATATTGAAGACCAGAGCTCCTCCACCAATGTTACCAAGAGCATCCATTACGCAGAAGAAAGCATCAGCCCTGCC
>JAIOOY010000032.1 GCA_021414145.1 Methylophilales bacterium
GCTTCCATGCTGCGAGATTGCTTATCTTGCGCCAGTCCGAGGTAGTACCATCCTTCTGCATTGTTCGGTTCGCGTTCTATCCATAGTTTGGCGATGCGTTCCAGCTCTGCCCACTCCTCGTTTTGCAGCGGGATGACCACGCGCATGAAGAAAGGTCTGGCTTCTTCCGGGGCATCCCAGAATGGCAAGTCGCCTTGTTCTATGATGGCGGTTTCTGGCGCATCGAACAATTGTTTTACCCACTTCACCGGTACGTTGTAGTAATAGCTTTGGCGACCGGGACTCTTGAAGGTGTTGACGGCCACCAGACGGCCTGCCTCATCGAATACCGGGCTGCCGCTGGCACCCATTCTGAATGAGGCCGAGGTGCGCACGATCTGGCTGTCATCCATGGGGTAGAGCGCCTTGATCTTGCCCCAGGTGGTGAGCGGTTTGGGTGCGCCCCCAGAGTAGCCAAGTGAGAATATCTCCTGCTCATATTTGAGAGTTTCGCTATCCCCTAACACTACCGCTGGAAAGGGCAGGTCGGTGAAACGCAACAGGCAGAGATCGTGCTTCCAATCCGATCTGACACCGACAGGCGCATAACTTTCACCCATTTTAACGACCGCTACGCCATTGCTACCCGCCAGCACATGACAATTGGTCGCTACCAGATTGTTACTCACAACCACGCCCGACCCTAGGCCGCGGCCACCGGATTTGGTGTAGATTTGTACCTTGACTACCGAGGGTTTGAGCGCGTCAACCAGAATCTCGGGAGGTTCAGCCAGAGCTTGATTTAGAACAAAGAAAAGCAGGGTCGCAAGGAGTAGCTTAGCCATATGGGGATTGCCTCACATGAATGGTTGTTTGACCATGAGTCATATCATAAAGTGCAATGAGCGCTTTAACATCATACAACTATCCAAAAATAAGCCAATGAATAGTAATTTGTGGAGTTCCCGATGAAATTTAAAAAACCTGACAATCTGAGTGGCGATTTCTGGGGCGGCCTGGCTGCAATGCTGGTGGCCTTGCCGTCAGCAATCGCGTTTGGTGTCACCATCTACTCGCCCTTGGGCGGCAGCAATGTGGCGCAAGGAGCCTTGGCCGGCATTCTGGGAGTGACCGCGCTGGGTATGCTGGCACCGATGCTGGGCGGAACCAACCGCCTCATCTCCGCGCCCTGCGCACCTGCGGCTGCGGTGCTTTCGGCCTTCGTCATCGAATTCCTGCATCAGGGCAACAGTCTGGAATCGGCATTGCTAATGCTCTCCATGTTGGGGCTCGTTGCCGGGATGCTGCAAGTGGGGTTCGGCACCGTCGGTCTGGGCAGGATGATCAAATACATGCCCTATTCGGTGGTGAGCGGATATCTGAGTGGCGTTGGTCTCTACATCATTGCCAGCCAGGTGCCCAAGTTCCTTGGTGCGCCCAAGGGTGTTCATTTCTGGGAATCCTTGGAACTCTACAGCACGTGGAAGTGGCAGGGCATCGTAGTGGGTCTGGTGACGGTGATAGTTATGCTGGGAGCATCAAAGATCACCAAATCAGTTCCTGCAGCAATCCTGGCCTTGTTGGGCGGAGTTGCCACCTATTTCGCGCTGGGATATTTTGATGGCTCATTATTGTCTCTGGATGGGAATACCTTGGTAGTAGGTCCCTTGAGCAAGGGGGGTGCCAGTTTCACCGATGCGATGGTGGCCAGACTGAACGGCTTGGGCAACTTGGATATGAAGGATGTACAGAGCCTTTTGTTTCCGGCCTTGACCTTGGCGGTGCTCCTTTCCATTGATACGTTGAAGACCTGTGTCGTGTTGGATGCCTTGACCCGTTCGCGTCACAACTCCAATCGCGAACTGATCGGTCAGGGGATAGGCAACATCGCTTCTGCTGCCATTGGCGGCATCCCCGGTGCTGGAACTATGGGGGCGACCTTGGTCAATATGTCGGGAGGAGCCAGCAGTAGGCTTTCCGGGGTGATCGAGGGCGTGTTGGCGCTGGTAGCTTTCCTGTTGCTGGGCAGTGTGATCGCCTGGGTTCCGGTAGCGGGTCTGGCGGGGATATTGATCGTTATTGGCCTGCGTATGATAGACATACACGCCTTGCATCTATTGAAATCCCGCTCCACCGTGCTCGATTTCGTGGTGATCATCTCGGTGGTGATTGTGGCTTTGACCGTAAGCCTGATCGCCGCATCCGGTGTGGGTGTGTTGCTTGCTGTTGTATTGTTCGTACGCGAGGAGATCAGCAACAAGATCATGCGCCGCAAAACCTATGGCAACGAGACTTTTTCCAAGCAGATACGCGTACAGGAAGAGATGGAGATACTCGCCAAGCATGGTAAGCAGGCGGTGATCTACGAGCTGCAGGGTAGCTTGTTCTTTGGTACTGCCGATCAACTCTATACCATGGTGGAGCCCGAGCTGAAGGTTCGTCGTTATGTGATTCTTGACATGCGTCGTGTGCAATCTGTGGATATGACGGCCGCTCATATCCTGGAACAGATAAAGGATATTCTGGCGGAACACAAAGGATACTTATTGTTGAGCCAGATTCCGAAGAACCTCCCCAGCGGTAAGGATATGAAACAGTATTTCGACCATATCGGTCTGGTACGGGAAGGTAGTCCGGTTCTGGTATTCAACGAACTGGATGAAGCCGTGGAGTGGGTGGAAGATCGCATCATCGAAGAGGCTTCGCTGCATCGCGAGTCAGAGGAATTGCTGGATCTGCATGAGATTGAATTGTTCAAGGGACGCAAGCCGGAGACCATCACGGCACTGGAAGGTTATATGGAAAAGCGTTCCTACAAGGCCGGTGAGATGATCTTTAACGGCGGCGATACAGGGGATGAACTGTTCGTGATCCGCCGCGGGGAAGTGCGTATCTTATTGGCCATAGACCAATCCCATACTCATCACATCAGTACCTTTGGACGTGGAGCTTTCTTCGGGGAGATGTCTTTTCTGGATGGAAAACCGCGTTCTGCGCGTGCAGTAGCTTATACTGACACCGATTTGTACGGACTCTCAAGGGCGGAGTTCAGTCGGCTTTCGGAAGATCACAAGAAGGTGGCGATCAGCCTACTGGACGGTCTTGCGAGAGTTTTGGCGGGGCGCTTGCGTTACGCTAATGCTGAGATACACGCCCTGGATTCATAATTTAGCTGTAGTAGCCCTATGTCACTGATACAACCCGAAAAGCAAAAGGGTGCGGCCAAGACGGCGCGCATTCCTATCAAAATCGTTCCACAACCGGCATTACGCAAACCGGAATGGATACGCATGAAGGTGCCCGATGGTGGGCGTTTCCGCGAGATCAAGCAGATATTGCGCGACAATAACCTGCACACGGTGTGCGAAGAGGCAAGTTGCCCTAATATCGCCGAGTGTTTCAGCGGCGGTACGGCTACCTTCATGATTTTGGGTGATCTGTGCACCCGCCGTTGTCCATTCTGTGATGTGGCACATGGCAAACCGTTACCGCCTGATACCGATGAACCCGCCAACCTGGCGCGTACCATCGCCCAGATGCGGCTGAAATATGTGGTGATTACCTCCGTGGATCGTGACGATCTGCGGGATGGAGGCGCCCAACATTTTGCTGATTGCATTGCTGCGGTGCGTGAGGCCAGTCCGCATATCCGTATCGAAACTCTGGTGCCGGATTTTCGCGGCCGATTGGAGCCTGCATTACAGGCTATGAGCAAGGCGCTGCCCGATGTGCTCAACCATAATCTGGAAACTGTGCCGCGTCTTTACAAGCAAGCCCGTCCGGGGGCGGATTATGCGCATTCGTTGAAGTTGCTGGCGGATTTCCGGGCGGCGCATCCGCAAGTTCCCACCAAATCTGGTCTGATGTTGGGCTTGGGCGAAACCGACGATGAGATCCTGGAAGTGATGCGTGACCTACGTTCCCACCAAGTCGAAATGCTAACCTTGGGGCAATACCTGCAACCCAGTCCGCACCATCTACCCGTGCAACGTTTTGTCGATCCTGCACGATTTAGCTTCTTCGAAAAGCAAGCGCACGCTATAGGTTTTACCCATGCTGCTTGCGGTCCTATGGTGAGGAGTAGTTATCACGCCGATCAACAGGCGCATGGAGTATTGGCGTGAGTTGCGAACTATGCGACAGCGTAGGTGGCGAGTTGCTTTGGCAGAGCGATTTATGCCGAGTGGTGCTGGTGGAAGACCCACACTACGGTGGATTTTGCCGTGTGATTCTGAACGCCCACGTTAGGGAAATGACCGATTTGGATACCTATCAGCGTGCCAAACTGATGGTCACGGTGTTCGCGGTTGAAGCTGCTGTAAGGGCTATTGCGCAACCGGATAAAGTCAACTTGGCTAGTCTAGGAAATGTGGTACCGCATCTGCACTGGCACGTCATCCCGCGCTTTGAAGATGACCGACATTTCCCCAATCCTATTTGGGGTGAGGTGAAGCGCGAGGGTGAAAAACGTCAAATCAATGTGGAAGCACTGCGTCAGGCGATTAAAACTGGCTTAGGTTAGATCTTCAATCGCTCTACTACCTTGCCGTTCTGCAGATGGGATTCGATAATCTCGTCCAAGTCTTCCTTGTCCACGTAGGTGTACCACACAGCCTCTGGGTACACCACCAATACTGGCCCTTCCGAGCAACGGTCAAAACAACCGGCACGATTCACACGGCAATTGCCTTTACCATGCAAACCCAGCGCTTTGGCTTTTTTCTTGGTGTATTCAAACATCGCTTCGGCATCGTGGTCGGTGCAACAAGCAGCGCCATCTTCGCGTTGGTTTAGACAGAAAAAAACATGGTGTTTGTAGTGGGACATTAAAGATTCCTTAGTTTGCTGAAAGCATATCTTCGCGGGTGAAAGTCCACGTGCGGCTAATTTCCAGTATGTCGGTATCCTTGCGGATCTCAGCGGGGAAAGCTGCGTAAGGCGCAGCATTGGTGACGATATTACGGGCCGCATCGTCGAGTATTTTAGAGCCTGAGCTATGGTTGATCTCGATTTTTTCTACGCTGCCATCGGCATTGATGGCTACTGTCATGACCAGTTTGCCATACAGTTTTTGCAACTTAGCTTCTTCAGGGTAATTGTTATTACCCCAACGCTCAACCTTTTGACGCCAAGCGTCTACATAAGAGGCGAAACGATATTCTTTGGCAACGGCCCCTATGAATTGTCGTTTGGGGCGTTCTTGGTAAATGATTTGTTCTTTATCTAACTTGGCTTCCAGTCGTGCGACATCCGCCAAGCTTTTGGAGACCATATCCCGCGCACTCAACTGCAAGCCACTGGTGTTTTTTGTTTGTTGCGCTACTTCCGGTGTGGCGGGCTTGGATGCGGGTGTGGTGGTGGTATCGGCTTGTGTTAATACTTGTTGCACCTGTTTTTCCAGCTCTTTAACCTTACGTTGCTTCTGTGCTACTTCGTCATCTATTTTGGCGGGAAGCTTTTTTGATTGTTTGGGCACGGGCAGTGGTGATTTTAATTGTTGTTTAGCATCGGTATTGCCACCTCTATCCAAGTTGGCTTGCGCTAACACTTGCGGAGCAAGAGGCATAGTCTCGGTTTTGGCGTTAACTAGAACCACCTCCAAAGATGGCAGCTGGTCTCTGAATCGGCTTAAGTCTGGTGCTTTAAACTGAATACTGGCAATCACCGCTACGTGTAACAGCAGAGAAAACCCCAACATGGAGGGCAAGTACGAGTGCTGCGGCTTGGCTTTTTTCAAGCGGCCAACCTCTTCAGTAACTTGTCATGAATGCCGCCAAAGCCGCCGTTGCTCATGATGAGAATATGGTCACCCGTTTTAGCTTCGTCTGAGATGGCATTTATCATGGTTTCCAGATTTTCATAGGTACTGGCTTTATTGCCCAGTGACCCAAGAGTGGCAGCAGCATCCCAGCCTAGATTGGCAGCGTAGCAATAGGTCAAGTCGGCTTCCTGCAGACTGCCGGGCAGGGCATCTTTCACTGCGCCCAACTTCATGGTGTTAGAACGCGGCTCCAACACTGCCAGAATACGCGCTTTACCTACCTTAGCGCGCAAGCCTTCAATAGTGGTAGCGATAGCGGTGGGGTGATGAGCGAAATCGTCGTACACGGTGATGCCGTTCACCACGCCGCGTGTTTCCATGCGGCGCTTCACATTTTGGAATTTACTTAGACCCTCAATGGCGATTGCGGGGCTTACGCCTACATTGCGTGCGGCGGCGATAGTGGCGAGAGCATTCATGCGATTGTGCGCACCTAGCAATTCCCACTGTACACGTCCTTGCGGCTGGTTTTTGTGCAATACGGTAAAGCGACCGTTAGCATCAACCTCGGTCGCTTGCCAGTCGGTGCCAAAGCGTTCAATGGGTGTCCAGCAGCCACGTTTCAATACACGGTCCAAATTGCCATCTTCACCATTGCTAACAATTAAGCCATTACCCGGTACGGTACGTACCAGATGGTGAAACTGCGTTTCAATGGCGGCGAGGTCGGGAAATATGTCGGCGTGATCGAACTCCAGATTGTTCAACACCGCGGTGCGTGGATGATAGTGTACGAATTTTGAACGTTTGTCGAAAAACGCGGTGTCATATTCGTCAGCCTCAATGACAAAAAATGGTGTAGTGCCCAACCGCGCAGAAATACCAAAATTTTGCGGCACACCACCGATAAGAAACCCAGGGCTCATCTTGGCGAATTCCAACACCCAAGCTAGCATCGAGCTAGTGGTGGTCTTGCCATGGGTGCCCGCTACGGCGAGTACCCATTTCTCGTGTAGCACGTTCTCCGCTAACCATTGCGGACCAGAGATGTAAGGCAACCCGCGATTGAGGATTTCCTCCATCAGAGGATTGCCGCGCGACACGACATTTCCTATGACGAAAATATCCGCGCCGATATTGATTTGTGCTGGGTCGAAACCCTCTATTAGGCTGATACCTTGGGCTTCTAGCTGGGTACTCATGGGTGGGTAAACGTTGGCATCGGAGCCCGTCACCTTATGCCCAGATTGTTGTGCGATGGCAGCAATGCCGCCCATAAAGGTGCCGCAGATACCAAGAATATGAATGTGCAAATCAAAACTCCGCTTGTTTTTAACTTAATTTAAAAAAATCGTGCTTGCCAAAATAGCTGCAAAATGGCTTGATTACGTTATGATAGAGGAGTTTAATAGCTTCGGCTAATCTATCAGGCGAGCTTGGGGTTTAATTTATGAGCG
Organism: Methylophilales bacterium; assembly: GCA_021414145.1. GTDB lineage: Bacteria > Pseudomonadota > Gammaproteobacteria > Burkholderiales > Methylophilaceae > CAILHX01. Next base: position 7,198 of record JAIOOY010000032.1, read on the forward strand.
AAATCATTAAATTTGCGCGTACTACACTACTCATTTTGAATGAGCGGGGACTTGCGCCTACGCCAGATAATTACGCCAAAATTTATTGCGAAGTGAGTGGCGATGAATATGTGCCATTCGTAAAAGCTGGTGCAGCTGAAACAAATTCACAATCCGCGCCAAATAAAGTAGAAAAAGCGGTTAAAGATACGACCAAAACTACACCAGTCGCTAAACCCGCGAGCCCCCCCAAGACTTCTTCATCTGGCGGAGTTCTTACACGAAAAGAGATATTAAATCCCGAATCGTTCCTGTTGGGGCGTCGTCCAATTTTGCACGCGAGCCAGCTTATCGCAGGTTATGAATTGTCTTTATATGCTTATGGTCAGCAGAGTGCCAATGAATTTAGTATTGGCGAGCTAGCCATTGTGCTCAAAGACATTGGGCAGGAAGGTGTTTTGCAAGAAATTCTGGGTTTTATTCCTATTACCTTGGATGATTTATTAGGTACACAGATAAGCCTGCTGGCTAGTACTCGCATGGTGCTGGAACTTGCTGATGGTGAATTGGATGAGACGCACATTGCCAAGATTATTGAACTCAAGGCTAAAGGTTTCAAATTCTCGTTGACTGAATATTTTGAGCCACCGGCGAGTGATGTGGTAATTAAACTCATGGATTTCGTCAAGTTTGATATTCAGGCCACGTCTAATTATGAGTTGGAAGAGGCACTGAAGCGGTTA
>JAIOOY010000010.1 GCA_021414145.1 Methylophilales bacterium
CTTGCAGAAATTGTACTGGTCTACACTGCCAAAGTTAGTGGCATAGTGAGTGGAGAGCGTGGCCAGAAATGGTGAGATGTTCTTCTCTGCAATCAGTAACTGCAAGCCCTGTTTGAAAGCCTCATATTGCTCGGTTTTGTACAAGCAATACAAGGTACGTTCACGCCAATCGGCCATTTGCGAGCGCTGGAAATGCGGAATCGCCTCATTCAATTCTCCCGCCTCATACAGGAAAACACCCATCTTATAGTTGGCGGCGGCATTATCCGGCACAATGCTCAACGCACGCCTGTAGTTAGCCACCGCTTCGTCCGGTTTGCCGAAATCAAACAACGCCTCACCCATATTGGCGTAGGCATCCACATAATTGGGAAACAAAGCGATGGCACGGCCGTAGCTGGCGATCGCCTCCTCCAACTTACCCTGGTTACGCAAGGCCGTAGCCAAGTTGTAATGGCCTAGCGCGTCATTAGGATTGATTGCCAGCGTTTTGCGATAGCTAGCAATCGCTTCATCAAGTTTGCCTTGAAGCTGCATCACCATGCCTAAATTACCGTGTGCCTCGAAAAACTGAGGGTCTAGCGCCAGCACCTTTTGATACGCATTTGCCGCCTCGTCCAGTCGCATCAAGGCTTGCAAGGATGTACCCAGATTATATAAAGCCACAGCGAAGGTCGGATTCAGTGTGATGGCCTTTTGATAGCAAGCAATGGCATCTTCATGCCGATTGGCATTAGCCAAGGTGATGCCTTGATTGAAGTGCTGGATTTCGACTGGGTTGGGTGGTCTTTGTAGTTTCATCATTACCATCCTAAAAAATGAAATTCACGCCGCACTGGCTAGGCGTGCCATCGCAGGCAGTACATTTTGGTACGACAAGAGGGCGCAACAACGCCAGTGCAAGTGAGTTCATTTTTCAAAGATTGAGTTGGATTTCACGCTCTTCCATTGTTGGCTCAAAGCGGCTGGTTTCATAATGTTTGAATATCGCCGCAACCACCTCACTCGGCTCATCAATCAACTGTATCAGCCCCATATTTTCGGGATCAATCATGCCTTCTGTAACCAACATCTGACGAAACCAGTCCAGCAATCCGCCCCAAAATTTCGACCCCACCAAAATGATAGGGATCTTGCGTGTTTTCTTGGTTTGAATCAGCGTCAACGCTTCAAAAAGCTCATCCAGCGTGCCAAACCCACCCGGCATCACCACATAGGCTGACGCGTATTTGACAAACATCACCTTGCGAGTAAAAAAGTGGCGGAAAGTTTGACTGATGTCCTGATAGGGATTGTTCGTTTGTTCCTGTGGCAGTTGAATATTCAAGCCCACACTGGGAGATTTTCCTGCATAGGCTCCCTTGCTTCCAGCCTCCATCAACCCTGGGCCGCCGCCTGTCATCACGCTGAAACCGGCATCCGAGAGCTTGCGGGCGATGTCCTCGGTGAGCTTATAGTATGGGTGGACTGGTACGGTACGCGCACTACCAAAAATGGAAACTGCCGGACGTATGCTTTTCAAGCGCTCCGTAGATTCGACAAACTCTGCCATAATCTCGAACACTCGCCAGGACTCTCGGGCAGAGGTTTCGCGTGCCAGCATTTCGGCATCTTTAATCTCGGGTAGTTTGTTCGCTATTGCCATTTTTTGACGCTCTCAAATGAAAAAATTACTGCTAGTTGACGGCTCATCCTATCTCTACCGCGCTTTCCACGCCATGCCTGATCTGCGCAATCAAGCGGGCGAGCCGACGGGTGCCATTCAGGGCGTACTCAACATGCTGCGCCGTCTGCACAAGGATTACCCCTCGGATTATAGCGCTTGCGTGTTTGATGCCAAAGGCAAAACCTTCCGCGACGACATTTACCCCGAATACAAAGCCAACCGCGCCAGCATGCCGGATGATTTGCGCACACAGATTGAACCGCTATTTGAAACCATACGCGCCATGGGCTGGCCATTGATTATTGAAGATGGCGTAGAGGCTGATGATGTTATCGGCGCACTGGCCAAGCAGGCTGAGCGTGAAGGTATACAAACCATAATCTCTACTGGTGACAAAGATATTTCACAACTGGTCAATGAGCACATCACTGTGGTGAATACGATGCGTGATGCATTCCGCAAAACTGACGATGTGCTGGATATTGCAGGCGTACAAAACAAATTTGGCGTGCCGCCGAACCGCATGATCGACTATCTGGTATTGATCGGCGACACCTCCGACAACGTGCCGGGAGTAGAGAAAGTCGGCCCAAAAACTGCGGTAAAGTGGCTCACCCATTACTGCTCGCTGGAAAACATCGTCGCCCATGCCGACGAAATCACCGGCGTGGTGGGCGAAAATCTGCGTAAAGCACTACCTTGGCTACCCACCGCGCGGGAGCTGATTACCATACGCTGCGATGTCGGCATCCGCGAACATTTTGACGAG
>JAIOOY010000035.1 GCA_021414145.1 Methylophilales bacterium
GCCAGTGTACGTTTTACCGGTCAACTGACCGAAAACAACGGTGCGCCAGAGAATATAGACGAAATTTGGCATGTGCAAAAAGACATGCGCGATGACAAGTCGGTGTGGTTACTGGCGGGAATACAGCAAACTAATTAGATATGACCGTCTTTTCGTAATTGAGGGGCTTGCGCGTCATCGCTGTCGCCAAGCCCCTTGTGCTGTGCATGTTACAATTTGCCTATTGTGAACACGCAACTCCCCCACTTCAATAAGCTCGCTATTTTTGGTGTCGGCCTCATTGGCGGCTCGGTGGCGCTCGCGCTGAAAAAATCTGGTTTGGTTGCAGAAGTGGTGGGTGTGGGACGTAATGAAAGTTCCTTGCAACAGGCTATAGACTTAGGTGTGATCAACCGTGCAGCTCCAGCTAAAGAAGCAGTTCAGGGTGCAGATGTGGTGTTGCTGGCTACACCTGTTGGGCAGTTTGCTAGCATCATGCAAACAATTGCGCCGCATCTTGACGAAAAAACCGTCGTTACCGACGCGGGCAGTACCAAGCAGGATGTGGTGGCTGCAGCCAGATCGTATTTGGGTGACAAATTAAGGCGTTTTTCCCCAGCGCATCCGATAGCGGGAGCCGAGAAAAGTGGCGTTGCTGCGGCGCGTGCTGATTTATTCCAAGGACGCAACGTGATTCTTACGCCGGTGACCGAGACCGCGAACGATGCCATTGAAATCGCGCAAGCTTTTTGGCAAGCCTGCGGTGCCAAAGTCAGCCAGATGACCCCGCGCGCTCATGACGAGGTGTTTGCCGCGGTCAGCCATTTGCCGCATTTGTTAGCGTTTGGATTGGTGGCCGAACTGGCACAGCGTGATAACGCAGAAACCTTATTTGCCTTTGCTGCCAGCGGTTTTCGTGACTTCACCAGAATTGCGGGAAGTTCACCGGAAATGTGGCGCGATGTCAGTCTCGCCAATCGCGATGCCTTGTTGAAAGAGCTGGAAATGTATCAAGAGCAACTCGCCAGCATACGCATGTTATTACGAGGTAACGATGGCGCAGGCTTACAAGCCTTATTTGAAGCGGCGCGTACTGCGCGTAACAATTGGGCGAGTGGTTTTGAGAAGAAATGATGGAAGTACTCCAGCTTAATCCTGCCAGCATCGCCTGTGGCACTGTCAAACTCCCCGGCTCCAAAAGCATTTCCAACCGCACCTTGTTGCTGGCAGCGCTGGCAAATAGTACGACTGAAGTCTGCGATTTATTAGTTTCAGACGACACAGCGCGCATGTTGGAAGCCTTGCAGGCATTGGGCGTTAAGTTAGAGAAGATGAACGACACTGATTGGATAGTCCATGGTTGTGGCGGCAACTTTCCTAACAAAAATGCCGAGCTTTTCTTAGGTAACGCTGGCACGGCATTTAGACCGCTTACGGCTGCACTGGCTTTGTCTGGCGGGCATTACACTCTATCGGGTGTGCCGCGTATGCACGAGCGCCCGATTGGTGACTTGGTGGATGCGCTACGCCAAATCGGCGCAAATATTGAGTACTTGGGTAATGAAGGTTTCCCGCCGCTTAAAATCTCGCCCGCCAAGATTGATGTGAGCAAGCCTATCAAAATTCGCGGTGATGTCTCCAGTCAGTTCTTAACAGCATTGCTCATAGCGTTGCCGCTGACGGGAAAGGTAGCAACCATCGAGGTTGTAAGCGAGTTAATTTCCAAGCCATACATCGATATAACGCTCAATTTAATGGCCAAATTTGGTGTGCAAGTGCAACGTGATGGTTGGCAAAATTTTGCAATTAGAGCTAATAGTCAATATCAAAGCCCTGGACGCTATTATGTTGAAGGTGATGCTTCGAGCGCCTCTTATTTCTTGGCTGCGGGTGCAATAGGTCGTGGGCCCGTGCGTGTCCTAGGCATTAATAGATACAGCATTCAAGGCGATGTAAATTTTACCAGCCCTCTAGGATTAGAAGCTAATCAGAGCTTGATTGATCCTAAACAGTTAACCTATATGGGAGCCAATATTAGCTGGGGTGATAACTGGATAGAGTGCAGTACGCTACCTGGCAGCACCAAGCTAAACGCCATAGATTACGATTGCAATCACATTCCGGACGCAGCAATGACGCTGGCAATATTGGCTTTGTTTGCCGAAGGCACTACTACGCTACGCAACATCGCCAGTTGGCGCGTTAAGGAAACCGACCGCATCGCCGCAATGGCGACCGAACTTCGCAAAGTAGGTGCAACAGTAGAAGAAGGTGCGGATTACATCAAAATCACCCCACCCGCCAAGCTTATACCTAATGCTGTGATTGACACCTATGACGACCATCGTATGGCGATGTGCTTCTCGCTGGTATGTCTGGGCGGCGTGCCGGTAACGATTAACGATCCTGGTTGTGTAGCCAAAACCTTTCCGGACTACTTTAACCAATTTTCAAGGATTGTGAGATGAGTCCCATCCCTGTGATTGGCACGGCGACTGCCATGAAAACTAAAAGAAGGGAACGCATCACCATTCCAGTGATCGCCATTGATGGCCCTTCTGCAAGTGGTAAAGGTACGGTTGCTCAGCGAGTGGCGCGTCAACTAGGTTTTCATTATCTGGATTCCGGTGCGCTATATCGCATTGTGGCTTTGGCTGCTGAGCGTGGTGGAATAGAGTGGAGCGATGGTGATTCTTTGGCAGCGCTGGCAACCACATTACAAATTGTTTTTGAGGGTGATGAGATTTTCCTACATGGCGAGAATGTGAGTACGGTAGTGCGCTCGGAGGCGATGGGCAAGGGAGCCTCTGAAGTGGCGGTGCATCAGGCATTGCGCTCACAATTGCTGAATGTGCAGCAGGTTTTCCGGCGTGAGCCGGGATTAGTGGCGGATGGGCGTGATATGGGATCAGTGGTGTTCAAGGACGCAGAAACCAAGGTGTTTTTAACTGCCAACAGTCATGTGCGCGCCGAGAGGCGTTATAAGCAGTTGATAGGAAAAGGAAACCATGCTATTCTCGCGCACGTTTTGGCTGATATTGAGGCGCGAGATGCGCGAGATAAGTCAAGAGCATCGGCACCATTGATTCAATGTGATGATGCTCTTTTTCTGGATACCAGCCAGTTGACAATAGATGAAGCGGTGGAGAAAGTACTGCAACACTATCGTCACACTAACTAAAAAGTAGTACAATCAATGTTTTATATATGCCCCGCAGGTTCAAAGCTTGCGGTTTTTTAATTTTCCCCGTTGCCAGACGGGCTTAACTGAAAGTTTTTTAATGTCCACCTCTACCGCCTCTATGGAAAGTTTTGCAGATTTATTTGAAGAAAGTTTGTCGCGTCAGGAAATGCGCTCCGGTGAAGTCATCACCGCAGAAGTAATTTCAATTGATGATGATTTTATTGTGGTAAACGCCGGACTCAAGTCCGAGAGCGTTATTCCTACTGAAGAGTTCCGCAACGATAGCGGCGAGATTGAGGTCAGTGTTGGCGACTTCGTCAAAGTGGCTATCGAATCACTAGAAGATGGCTATGGTTCGACCAAGCTGTCGCGTGAAAAAGCCAAGCGCCTCGCGGCATGGCTGGATTTAGAAGAAGCCATGAACGAAGGCCGTATTGTAAAGGGCTTCATCAATGGTCGCGTGAAGGGCGGTTTGACCGTCATGATCAACGGCATACGCGCTTTCCTACCAGGTTCTTTGGTAGATGTGCGCCCAGTCAAAGACACCACGCCGTTCGAAAACAAAGAGTGGGATTTCAAGGTCATTAAGCTGGATCGCAAGCGTAATAACGTGGTGATGTCGCGCCGCGCTGTGATGGAATCTAGCCAAGGGGCTGATCGCGACGCGTTAATGACCACGCTGACCGAAGGTACTGTGGTCAAGGGTATCGTCAAAAATATCACCGACTACGGTGCGTTTGTGGACTTGGGCGGTATTGATGGCCTGTTGCACATCACTGACTTGGCTTGGCGTCGCGTCAAGCATCCGTCTGAGGTGTTGACCGTAGGCGACGAAATCGAAGCCAAGATTCTGAAGTATGACGCAGAGAAAAACCGCGTTTCGCTGGGTATCAAGCAAATGGGTGACGACCCTTGGGTGGCTCTGTCCCGTCGTTATCCAGCCAGCACCCGCTTGTTCGGCAAGGTGACCAACCTGACCGACTACGGTGCGTTCGTGGAAATCGAACCGGGCATCGAAGGTCTGGTTCACGTGTCTGAAATGGATTGGACCAACAAGAACGTGCATCCAGCCAAAGTAGTACAGCTGGGTGATGAAGTGGAAGTGATGATACTGGAGATAGACGAAGAGCGTCGCCGCCTGTCTCTGGGCATGAAGCAATGCAAAACCAATCCTTGGGATGACTTTGCCGCTACCATGAAGAAGGGCGATAAAGTCAGCGGCCAAATCAAGTCTATCACTGACTTCGGTATCTTTATCGGCCTGAACGGCGGCATTGACGGTCTGGTGCACTTGTCTGACCTGTCTTGGAGCCAAGCTGGCGAAGAAGCCATCCGCAACTTCAAGAAGGGTGACGAAGTCACTGCTACCATTCTGGCGATTGACGTTGAAAAAGAACGTATTTCCTTAGGTATTAAGCAGTTGGAAAGCGATCCAATGGCTGGCGCTTCTGCCCCAAGTTTTGAAAAGGGTGCCTTGGTTAAAGGTACTGTGAAGAGTTTGGATGCTAAGGGTGCGGTGATTGACCTCGGCAATGGTACAGAAGGCTACGTGCGCGCAGCTGATGCATCACGCGAAAAAGTAGAGGACATTCGGACTGTGCTGAAAGAAGGTGACGAAATCGAGGCCAAGGTCACCGGCACTGATCGCAAGACGCGAGCTGTGGGTTTGTCTATCAAGGCTAAAGATATGGCTGAAGAAGCCGATGCTGTGAAGAAGTACAGCAATGACGATAGCAATGCCGGCACCACCAGTCTTGGCGCGTTGTTGAAGGCCAAGATGGATGGAAAGAGTAACCAATAGAGTGACACTGCCATGACAAAATCAGAACTGATTGCCAAGCTGGCCGCACGTTTTCCGCAGCTGGTGTTAAAGGATGCCGAGCTATCTGTAAAATCTGTCCTCGACGCTATGACGGACAAACTTGCAGGTGGCAAACGTATCGAAATACGCGGTTTTGGTAGTTTTAGCCTTAACTACCGTCCACCACGTCTGGGGCGCAATCCTAAAACTGGTGATAAGGTGCAAGTGCCGGAAAAATACGTACCTCACTTCAAAGCTGGTAAAGAGTTGCGTGAGCGCGTAGATTTTGAATAGCTAAGAGTTGTTGTGCACGAATGAGAAGCGGCGTAATCGCAAGATTACGCCGCTTTTTTACTGGTAAAATTATGGTTTACGTATTATGCGTTATAGGTAAAGCAGATGGATTTTGAATACTGGTGGTTGTTAGCTTTACCACTTTTCTTTGTGCTGGGTTGGATTGCCGCGCGGGTTGATTTAGGACGGCTTCTTTCTGAGACCAGCACCTTGCCCGCCTCGTATTTTCGGGGTTTGAATTTCCTTATCAGTGAACAGCCCGATAAAGCCATCGAAGCCTTTAGTGAGGCGCTCAAGGCTGACAATAACACTTTAGAGTTGCATTACGCGTTGGGTAGTTTGTTTCGACGCACGGGCGAAATGGATAGGGCGATACGCCTGCATCAAGGCCTGCTTGAACGTGAAAGCCTTGATGAAACGCAGCGGCTGATGGCGTTGGCAGAGTTGGCGCAGGATTATCTCAAGGCAGGCTTGTTGGATCGCGCAGAAGAGCTCTTCGTCAAGCTTACCGATACGCGTTACGCTCAATCAGCATTGCGTGCTTTATTGGAAATCTATGTGCACGAAAAAGAGTGGATGCAGGCGGTGGGAATTGCTCAGCGACTAGAAACTTTGACCGGTCAGCCTTTGGGTATGGAAATAGCGCAGTTTTATTGTGAGTTGGCGCACCAAAAAATACTACTTGGAGATAACGCAGAAGCTGCAAGCAGCTTGCAAACCGCGCTCAGTGAAAATCGCAACAACATACGCGCCAATATCATGTTGGGTGACATGGCGGCAAACAACAAAAATCATGCTCAGGCACTACAATATTGGCGCGAAATCGAGTTGCAAACTCCTGCCTATATCGAACTGGTGGCAGAACGTATGATGCAAAGCTGGCGCGCCTTGAAACTTACCGACGAGGGTTTACGGTGGTTGCATGAAGCAGTGCGTAAATATCCGCTTGAAGAAACCGCACAAGTGCTGTTTGACGCTACCCTTGATCTTAAAGGGCCAGAAGCGGCTTACCGTATGGCGCATGATGAAGCGGATTTATCACCTACATTGGCAGCGTTAGATCGTTTACTGCAAGCCAAGGTGAGCGGGATGCCTGATGGTGACTTACGTTTGGTGATGGATGCGATAAAGCAGCATTTGGAGCGCACCGCATTTTATCGTTGCACTACCTGCGGCTATACTGCGCGGCAGTTCCACTGGCACTGCCCCAGTTGTGGAGAGTGGGAAACCTTGCCGCCTAAATATGAGCGTGAAAGTAAATGAACGATCCTAAAATAATTGTCGCACTGGATTACCCGGATGCGGCTTCTGCTTTGGCGTTGGTGGCAAAACTAGACCCACAATTATGCCGTTTGAAAGTGGGCAAAGAACTATTCACTGTTGCCGGTGCTGGCTTGGTTTCGCAATTAGTAGATCAAGGCCATAGCGTATTTTTAGACCTCAAATTTCATGACATCCCCAGTACTGTGGCTAAAGCCTGCGAAGCCGCCAGCAAATTGGGTGTGTGGATGCTTAACGTACATGCCAGCGGCGGTAGCGCCATGATGATGGCGGCGCAGGAGGCGGTGAACAAATTGGCACAACCACCCTTATTGATAGCGGTGACTGTGCTCACCAGCATGGATGAACCAGCATTGGTTGAAATTGGCATGAGCGGCGGCGTACAAGCTACAGCGATGCGATTAGCTTATCTGGCCAAGCGTAGTGGTTTGGATGGTGTGGTGTGTTCGGCGCAAGAAGCTCCTTTGTTAAGGCGTGAATTGGGTGCGGATTTCAAACTGGTCACTCCCGGTATTCGCCCCGCAGATAGCAGCCTAGACGATCAATCGCGTGTAGTTACACCGTTAATGGCAATGCAAAATGGTGCTAGTTATCTCGTTATAGGCCGCCCCATCACGCAAGCGGCTAATCCTTTAGCTGCGTTGCAGAGAATTCATCAGGAAATAAAACATTATGAAAATTAGTGTGGTTGGCACAGGGTACGTGGGATTGGTGACAGGTACATGTCTCGCCGAAGTCGGTAATGATGTGCTGTGTTTGGACTTAGATGCCAGTAAAATAAAGGTGTTGCACGAAGGTGGCATCCCCATTCATGAGCCGGGATTGCTGGAGATGGTGCAACGTAACGTCGCCGCGGGACGGCTGCATTTCACTACCAATATTGAGGAAAGTGTGGCGTTTGGACAGATACAGTTCATCGCCGTCGGCACACCGCCAGATGAAGATGGCTCGGCAGACTTGCAATACGTCACTGCTGCCGCTCGTAACATCGCTCGTTATATGACTGAATTCAAGGTGGTGGTGGATAAAAGTACAGTGCCAGTAGGCACCGCGGATAAAGTACGTGCGGCGATGACTGAAGAGCTCGCCAAGCGAGGCGGGGCGGATATTCCTTTTGCAGTGGCCTCCAACCCTGAGTTCTTGAAAGAGGGCGCGGCGGTCGAAGATTTTATGCGCCCGGATCGCATCGTGGTGGGCGCAGATGATGAACGCGCAGTGGCTTCGATGCGCGAAATCTACGCGCCGTTCAACCGTAATCACGATCGCCTTGTAGTTATGGACATCCGCTCGGCAGAGCTCACCAAATACGCCGCAAATTGTATGTTGGCAACTCGCATCTCTTTCATGAATGAACTCGCCAATTTAGCGGATAAACTGGGTGCGGACATAGAACAGGTTCGATTAGGCATTGGTTCTGACCCTCGTATCGGCTACCACTTTCTCTATCCTGGCTGTGGTTATGGCGGTTCGTGCTTTCCCAAGGATGTACAAGCACTTATCCGTACCGCGGACAGCATAGGCCAGCCACTACAAGTGCTTAACGCTGTGGAAGCAGCCAACGACGCGCAAAAACGTGTGTTGCTAGAGAAGATCAAGAGCAAATTTGGTAGTAACTTAAGCGGCAAAAAAATTGCGTTGTGGGGCTTGGCCTTCAAACCCAATACTGACGACATGCGTGAGGCATCCAGCCGTGTCATTATTCAAGGCTTGTGGAAGTTAGGAGCTACGGTGACAGCTTACGATCCAGTTGCTATGCCAGAATCCAAGCGTATTTTTGGCGATGACACACGGTTGAACTACGCCGATTCACCTATGACTGCGCTGAAAGACGCGGATGCGCTAGCAATTGTGACAGAATGGAAAGAATTTCGCGCCCCAGACTTTGACGCGATTAAAGCCGCACTCAAAACACCTGCCATATTTGACGGGCGCAATATGTACACCCCAGCCACAGTCAAGGCACATGGCTTGGAGTATTACGCCATAGGCCGACGTTGAATTAGTAAGATTGGCGTAAGCAAGTTCTAGCATGATGTAGCTACCTGATGAAGGATGTTCAGGTCAATCAAATAAATTTTAGGAGAGTGATATGAAGAAGTTTCTGCTGGTATTAATGAGTGTAATTGCTTTCTCCCTGTCTGCCCCTGTATTTGCGGCGGTTGATCTTAACAAGGCCACCCAGGCCGAACTGGAGGGTGTGAAGGGCATAGGCCCTAAGAAGGCTCAAGCGATTATCGAATATCGTTCCAAGAATGGTCCATTCAAGACTGTGGATGATTTGGACAAAGTTACCGGGTTTGGTAAAAAGACCGTGGATAAGGTGAAGGCAGAAGTGACCGTAGGTGGAGCTGCACCAGCACCAGCTAAGGCCGACAAGCCGATGAAAGATGCCAAGGCGGCGGCCCCAGCTCCCGCAGCTAAAGATAAAGCCAAGAAATAAATTCTGGTTTTTGAGTTGTAAAAAAAGCCCAGTTTTTACTGGGCTTTTTGTTGCCTATTTCACTCGCATACCGGCTTCAGCGCCAGAGTCTGGCGAAAGGATGAAAGGCCCACCGCGTTCGTCGCTGGCGGCGAGCACCATGCCTTCAGACATGCCGAACTTCATCTTGCGTGGCGCCAGATTGGCGACCATCACTGTTAAACGGCCTACCAGTGTGGCGGGGTCATAGGCTGACTTGATACCAGCAAACACATTGCGTGGTTTTTCTTCACCTATATCCAACGTGAGTTGCAGCAGTTTTTCTGCACCTTCCACATGATTGGCCTCCACGATACGTGCGATGCGCAGATCGACCTTGGTGAAGTCATCAATCGAAATATAGTTAGATTCATCATTCATAGCTTCAGCCTTGGTAATAGACGTTGGTTGAGGGGTGGCTTGCAGATTTTCTTTATTGGCTTCGGTCATGGTTTCGATAAATTTTGGGTCAAGACGAGTAATGAGATGTTTGTATTCGTTAATGGTATGCCCTGTTACAAACGAGTTATTTACACTATTCCAAGTCAATGGGGGGACGTTTAGGAACGCTTCTATATTTTTAGCGAGTTCTGGTAAAGCTGGTTTTAAGTAGATGGTGAGCAAGCGAAACATCTCAAGCGCTCCTGAGCAGTCCAAAAGCAGAGCGGCTTCTGCCTCCTGACCCTCTTGCTTTGCTGTTACCCAAGGAGCTGCTGTTGCTACATCGGCGTTTGCTTGGTCTGCTAAACGCATGATTTCGCGTAATGCTCTGCTGTAATCCCTATTTTCATAACATTTAGCAATTTCTGGAGCGGCGTTTTTAAGTTCTTGAATAACGGGGTGATTGGTTACGCCATGCAACTTCCCATCAAATCGCTTACTTATAAACCCCGCCGTTCGACTCGCAATGTTGATGTACTTCCCAACCAAGTCGCTGTTCACGCGTGCCACAAAATCTTCTAGATTGAGGTCTATGTCTTCCATGCTCCCGTTGAGCTTGGCCGCATAGTAATAGCGTAGGTATTCCGGATTCTTGACATGATCCAAGTAGCTTCTGGCTGTGATGAAGGTGCCACGCGACTTGGACATCTTTTCGCCATTTACGGTGAGGAAGCCATGCGCGAATATTTGCGTCGGTTTGCGGTAGCCGGAGTATTCCAGCGTGGCAGGCCAGAACAGGGCATGGAAATAGAGGATATCCTTGCCTATGAAGTGATAAAGCTCGGTGGTGGAGTCTCTTTTCCAGTATTCGTCGAAGTCTAACCCTTTCTTTTCGCACAAATTCTTGAAGCTGGCCATGTAACCGATAGGAGCATCCAACCAGACGTAGAAGTATTTACCAGGGGCATCAGGTATCTCGAAGCCGAAGTAGGGTGCGTCGCGCGAAATGTCCCAGTCGGATAGGCCAGAGGCAAACCATTCACCCATCTTGTTGGCGGCCTCGTTCTGCAAGGTACCGGAGCGTGTCCATTCCTTGAGAAAGCTCTCGCATTCGGAGAGTTTGAAGAAATAGTGTTCTGTTTCCTTGCGCACCGGTGCTGCGCCAGAAACAGCAGAATAGGGATTGATGAGTTCGGTCGGGTTATAAGTTGCGCCGCACACTTCGCAGGAGTCGCCGTATTGGTCTTTTGCGTGGCATTTGGGACATTCACCCTTAATAAAGCGATCCGGCAGGAACATTGCTTTGACCGGGTCAAAAAACTGTTCTATCGTATTCATGGCAATTTTATTATTGGCTTTAAGTGCTTTGTAGATGCCGCAAGCCAGCTCACGATTTTCTTCTGAATTCGTGGAGTGGTAGTTATCGAACTCCACCAAAAAGTCAGCGAAGTCATCGCTGTGTTCTTTGTGTACCTTCTCGATCAGAGCCTCGGGCGTGATGCCTTCTTTCTCCGCACGCAACATGATGGGGGTGCCATGGGTATCGTCTGCGCAGACGTAGTGGCATTCATGGCCTTGCATTTTTTGGAAACGCACCCAGATATCGGTCTGGATGTATTCGACTAGGTGGCCTAGATGGATGCTGCCGTTGGCGTAGGGCAGAGCAGAGGTAACGAGGATTTTGCGGGACATTTTCAATAACAGGTATTCAATAATGTTGCATTTTAACAGGCTGCGGGCAAATGACGCAGCTTGGCTTATAGGCTAAAATTGATACTTGAACTAATTACTCAGGAATTACCCGTTTATGTCGCTCTCCGAACTGCAAATCCAAACTGCGCTGAAAGAAATCACTGATCCCAATACGGGTAAGGATTTCATTACATCAAAATCCGCCAAGAATATCCGTATCGATGGCAACAATGTCGCGCTCGACATTGTGTTGGGTTATCCAGCTAAAAGTGTAATGGCAGAAATCCAAGCTTTAGTGCAGGCCAAGCTTAAATCTTTGCCTGAGGTTGGTAGTGTGTTCGTCAATGTCAGCAACAAAATCGTCTCGCACTCTGTTCAGCGTGGGGTGCAGACTATTCCTGGGGTGAAAAACATCATCGCCGTCGCCTCTGGCAAGGGCGGTGTGGGGAAATCTACCACTGCGGTCAATCTGGCGTTGGCGTTGGCGGCAGAGGGGGCTACTGTGGGCATTCTCGATGCCGACATCTATGGTCCGTCGCAACCGATGATGCTGGGCATAGACGGTAAACCGGAATCCACTGACGGCAAAAGTATGGAACCGATGGAGGCGCATGGCATACAGGCTATGTCTATCGGCTTCTTGATTGATAAAGATACTCCTATGGTTTGGCGCGGCCCAATGGTGACGGGTGCTCTGGAGCAATTGCTACGCGAAACCAAATGGCGTGACTTGGATTATTTGATCGTCGACATGCCACCCGGCACTGGAGATATTCAGTTGACGCTCTCGCAAAAAGTGCCAGTGACGGGGGCGATTATCGTTACTACGCCGCAGGATATTGCGTTGTTGGATGCGCGTAAGGGACTGAAAATGTTTGAAAAAGTGGGCGTTTCCATCATTGGTATCGTCGAAAATATGAGTACGCATATCTGTTCAAAATGTGGTCACGAAGAACACATCTTTGGTACTGGTGGTGGCGCCAAGATGTGTGCTGACTACGAGGTAGAATTACTGGGTAGTTTGCCGCTGGACATTAGAATCCGTGAACAAACTGATAGTGGTATGCCCACGGTGGCGGCTGACCCTACGGGATCTTTAGCCGCAAGCTACAGAGAGATTGCACGTAAAACAGCTATTAAGTTAGCCGCGATGGGGCAAGACCATAGTGCGAAATTTCCGAATATTGTGATTCAAAACTCCTAATAATAAAGGCCGCGAAAGCGGCCTTTATTATTTGTGCATTGGCTTCATTAGAAATGATACTGGAAGCGAATCTGATGAAAGTTGATGCCGGGATTGGGAGTATCTATGCTGGCGTTGGACAAGTGTTGCAGATGATAGGCGAGATCGTATTCGCCCTTGTCGCCAAAGCGAAAACCTGCGCCAACATGGTCGCCAAACTGGAAGTTTGTACTGAACTGACGTCCGGTGGTAATAGAGGTATCGGTCAATACGTGTGCGCCGACCGCAACTTCAATATAGGGAGAGAAACCGGAGGTGGCATCAGATTGAAATCTAAATACCGGTGTGAAGCCAAAATCGCCAATGTCCGAGTCGCTGGAATGCCAGTAGCCAGCAGATAGATCCCAGTAGCCACCTAGGTACCAATTGCCCATTTCCAGCCATTTTACGCCCCAGTCCCACTGTACGCCGACACGTCCCATGCCTACGTCACCGTTGTTGTTGGGGGAATAGCCGCCTTCGATGGACATGCTGTCTATACCAAAATCTGCTGCAGACGCCGGCATTGCGCACAGGGAGAGTAGCAAGGCGGAAATGGTGGCAACGTTGCGATTCATACGGGCTTCCTTTTTGAAATCATAAAAATTAGCGAAAATTTATCTTATTTCCAATAAGATAGCAACTTGTTTTCGAGCCATTTTCATTCATGAAACAAATCACCTCGCGCGACAACCCATTATTCAAGCAGCTTAAGAAGCTGACCTTGTCTTCTCGCGAGCGGCACAAATCTGGACAAACCTTGCTGGATGGCGCGCATTTGCTGCAAAGTTATAGGGCGACGGGCGCTGAGCCAGAGTTATTAATTGTGACGGAACAGGGTAGTCACAACAGCGAACTCGTCGCGCTACTGAGTGATGTTGCGGAAAGCTCATTGGTTACAATGCCGGACGCGATGTTTGCCGAGTTGTCGCCGGTTGAAACGCCTAGTGGCATTTTGGCTTTGATTCCGATTCCACCATTCATGCCGCCATTACAGCCTGAATTCTGTTTGCTGGTTGAAGATGTGCAAGATCCAGGCAATTTAGGTTCTATATTGCGCTCAGCTGCTGCTGCTGGTGTGAATGTAGCTTATCTATCTGAGGGTTGCGCTGACCCTTGGTCGCCCAAGGTGTTGCGTGGTGGTATGGGGGCGCATTTTGCTCTGTCGATAGCAGAAAAAGCGGATTTATTGCAAACACTTAAAGTTTTTACGGGTTTTACGGGTGTTTCAGTGGCGACCAGCTTGAGCGCTACAAAATCACTGTATCAGCTAGATTTGACAGGGCGTGTGGTGATGCTGGTAGGTAATGAAGGTGCGGGATTGTCTGCGGCTTTGTTGTCATCTGCTAGTGAGCAGGTGCGTATTCCCATGTATGGAAACACGGAATCGCTGAATGTGGCGGCAGCTACGGCGATTTGCCTGTTTGAGCGTGTCAGGCAGCTTAGTGTCTAGTCTCCCCACCCGGCGCGGCGATGTCGGTGACAAATAGTTGTTCTGCATCTATCTTGTCGAATTCGTAACGCTGATTACAAAACTCGCAATGCACTTCTATGCGCTTGCGTTCGTCCACCAGCTTGGCGATTTCTTCCTTACCTAGCATACGCAGCACATTGGCCACTCCGGCGCGTGAGCATGGGCAGCTGAAAGTGACCTCTTGCGGCTCAAATAGTCGCACGTCTTCTTCAAAAAAAAGTCTTTTCAGCAAAGTCTGAGCAGATAATTCAAGCAACTCATGAGGTTTGACCGTGCCCCCCAGTTGCGTGATTCTGTTCCAGTCATCATCATCTTGTAATGGTTGATCTGGAAGTTTTTGCAGTAGCATGCCGGCCGCGTTGCGGTCGTTAGAAGCCAGCCACAATACGGTATCCAATTGTTCGGAGCGCGCCATATAGCCAGAGATGATTTCGGCGATGCTATCGCCTTCAAGCGGCACCACGCCTTGATAACTTTGCCCTTCGCTTGGCAATAGGGTAATCACGCATTTGCCATTGCCTACCAGCCTATCCAAGCTTTCTTCAACAGGCAGTTCGTCGCTCCATTTGGCGGTAGCGCGCATGGTCATGTCGCTATTGCATTCCACCACCAGTAGCGACACCAAGCCATCACCCTGAATCTGCAATACTAAAGCGCCATCTAACTTGAGTGTGGCTGTGAGTAGCGCAGCGGCGGCCATGAGTTCTCCCAGAATATGTCGCAAGGCTACAGGGTAGTCGTGCCGCTCTAACACCGATTGCCAAGTGGCCTCTAAACGCACCACTTCCCCACGGATGGGGGTATTTTCAAAAATAAAACGGCTCAATTGATCTTGCATATTCGCTCTACAACACTCCAAGACTTAAACGGTTGTCATCATATCACTGCAATATTGCTTCAATATGGTGCGGTTGTTGCATGAGGTTTGAATGTTACCTTGCTCGTGGACTTGAATTTATTGCTAAGTAACTGAAAAAATTGTTTTTTATTTGGTGGCCTGATTATTGCTTTTAGTCACTGGAGGACACTTAACCTATGGGGGAAAAATGCTCAAGAGCGAAGAAATGAAGCTGTCTAGTAGTGAGTTATCTTGGTTGCCTTGGTTTGGAAAGACGGGGAAGCTGGCGATGCGTTGGGCATGTTTTGTGAATGAACGACGTTACCCAGTCCTAGAGCAAACATTCGAGGGGATTGCAGCAACACGCGTTAAATTGCTGATTGGATGGGCTCATGCACAATGGGCATTTCTTGAGACGTTGGGCAATGAGGTTGTACGAGATATTGAAGAAATCTCTTCAGCGCAGTTGGCAGAGAAGATATCCAAAGCGCCGGATTTTTCAGAATTATTCTTGATCGACACCAATGGACGGGTCATTGTTTCTTCTTTTTCAAAGCGCATTGGTGTTTCAGACATGCCAACAAATGCCAAGGCAATCGGCCTGAAGGAGCGCTTTCTGCATGGACCATATATTGACAAAAATACTATTGAAATAGGACCTTCCAGTTCACGTTTCCATGATGCCGTAACGCTTATGTTTTATTTACCATTGCAAAAAGAGGGTAAGACCATCGCTTGTCTGTGTGGACGAGTACCTAATGACGTGTTGGGGGATTTGATTCAGCGCGAGGCCGGCCACGTCTTTATTGAATCTGGAGACAACTACATCTTCATGGTGGATTCTGTGTTTGATCGGGAAATCAAGCAAGGCACTGCATTGTCACGTTCACGTTTCGAGGATCGCACATTTAGCTTGGGCGATAACCTCAAACAAGGCGTGCGCACCGATTACGGGACGGTGATGGTTAAAAACCACACTGAACTGGAACTGATATTCACCGATCCTGCTACGGGGCAGCTACATCCTGGGGTGCGAGAAACAATACGTAACGGACAGAATATGTTTGTTACGTATCCCGGATATTCTGATTACCGCCATATTCCCGTGATTGGTAAAGGTGTGACTTTCCAATTGCCTGGCTCTAAAGATAAATGGGGGATGATGTGTGAGGCTGATTTGGAAGAAGCCAATAGATTCCGTTCGGTCAACTTTCGCATGATGAAAATGTATATCACCATCGCCCTATTTTTATGGGCGGTGAGGGCGGGTCTCGTGAACTTTTTACCTATGGCTCCGATGCAAATGGAGGTTATTGATCTAGGGACGATAGCCTTAGGAGCAATAATGTTTATGAAGTTCGGGATTGGCCCAATGACAGAGCGCTTACGCTTAATGGCTAGGGTAGTTCGTAGCTTGGCGGAGGGTGGGGGCAATCTCGCCCAACGTCTGGAACGTACTCAAGCCGCTACCGATGAGCCCTCGGTGATGGCGCAATGGGTGAATAGCTTTATTGATACCTTAGATGGCACGGTAAGCCGTGTGATTTTAGCTACCGATGAGATGAGCGACAATCAAATGCACATGCTTGAGCGCAACCACGTGGCGACAGAGGCTAGTAATCAAGTACTGAAAGCCGTGCAAGAGATTCTGGAGTCCTTGCAAAAGCAGATGGCCGATATTGACTCCGCCAATCGCACTACCGCCGAAATCCGTATGGCCATGCAGCAAGCTGTGAACAACGCCAAGCTGCAATTTGGTGTGGTACAAGAACGTACCCAAGGCATACGTTCCTCCATCGAGAAATCCTCACACACCATCAGGCGGTTAAGTAACAGTACCGAAGAAATCGGTAAGATCGTGATGGTGATCAACGATATTGCCGATCAAACTAATCTGCTTGCCCTCAATGCGGCCATTGAGGCTGCTAGAGCTGGCGAAGCTGGGCGCGGTTTTTCTGTGGTAGCGGATGAGGTTCGCAAGCTAGCAGAACGTACAGCAACAGCCACCAATGAAATCAGCCAGATGATAGGCAGCGTTCAAGGTCAGGCGAGGGAGGCGGTGAGCACCATGGAAAAAGGCTCGGCAGGTATGGAAGAAGGCCTCAGGTTGGCTGAAGAAGCAGCTTCCGACAACACAGGAATGCAGGAAATCGTGGAGCGTATGTTCACTTTGATTCAAGGCATTGCCGAAAGCGCAACCCAGTATGGTAACCGCGTGCAGAGCGTTGCTGACGTGACTGAATCGATGCGGGGCGCATTAGACGAACTGAATTTTAGCGTGGCACAAGCGCGGCAAACTTCACAAAAGCTGAAAGGACTTGCTAGCCAGTTCCAAGTGACTCAAGCCTAAATAGGCAAGTAGGTTTGACGAACTGGAACATGTGCCAGTACCCAATGAGCTTTAGCCCAGTGCCAAAGGGTTTCTAGCGATTCATCGCGCAATCTGGCGGGTGGATGTTGACCGAGAAAATCCAGCGCTTGCCATAAATCAGGGCCTGGGTTTTTTGCATTAAGCGGCTGAGCAAGAGTTTGCTTGCTGAGTTTCTCGCCTTGTGCGTTGACCGCAATCGGCACATGAGCATAGTGTGGAGTGGATAGCTTGAGTAATCGCTGCAAGTAGATTTGGCGTGGGGTAGAGCTGAGCAAGTCTGCGCCACGCACGATTTGAGTGATGCCTTGCTCGGCATCGTCTACCACTACCGCGAGCTGATATGCATACAGTCCATCGGCACGTTTTAGCACAAAATCACCAAGATCATGGCTCAAGTTCTGGCTTTGACGGCCTTGAATGGCATCATCGAAGCCGATGGCATCGTCGCTGGTGACTACACGCCAAGCGCCGCTTTGGTGTTGGGCATGGCGACAGGTGCCGGGATATACCGCACCTTCTATGCCTTCTATGGCGGAATCGGCAATTTCTTTGCGTGAGCATGTGCAACGATAGAGCAAACCATGAGATTTCAGTTGGGCGAGTGCTGCTTCATAAGCCTCGTGACGTTCACTTTGCCACATGACTTCACCGTCCCACTCAAAACCGAAAGTTTCTAGCGTTTGTAGAATATCGGCTATAGCGCCAATCTGTTCGCGCGGGGGGTCCAGGTCTTCGATACGAACCAGCCATTGACCTCGCTGGGTTTTGGTCTCCAGATAACTGGCGGTGGCAGCGACGAGTGAGCCGAAGTGCAATGGTCCGGTGGGGGAGGGAGCGAAACGGCCTGTGACCATGTTAATGCAAGGTGTAGACGTTATCTCGGTCGCGATGCGGCGGAATATCTATATGCTCGATTTTGCGCCCCAGTAAAGTCAGTGTGCATGACAAGCGGTCTGCCCCAGTGTCGCTGACTTCAAAAGTGTAAGTGCGCTGGAAGCGCAAACGACCATAGGCATCACGCGCTGCCCACAGGCGACTGACTGCTACGCTTTCGTCTAACAGTTGTAGACCATTGCTAGCTGCGGCTTGCCGTCCAGCGCTGATGGCAATTTCGTGCACACTCAATCCATCCAGCCAAAACCAGCCACCCAACAGGATGGCGGCTAGTAGGACGAGTTCTAAGGGAATGTTGAAGAAGGACAAGCTGTGAAAGAACGTGCTTTAAGCGAACAAGGCGGCTTTGGTTTCCTGTGTTTGCATGTCCAGCAGGGCTTCCATATCCAGCACTAGCACAATAGAACCATCGCCAGTGAGGGTGGCACCGGCAATGCCCTGCGGTTTGATGTCTTGCAGTGATTTGATGACCACGTCAGACTGACCGATGAAGCTATCAACCGCCATGATAAATACGCTATCGCCAGACTGAATCAAGATGCCGAAAGCGGGTACTGATCTATCTTGCCAGCCAATCAAGCTAGCCAAAGTACGGATAGGTAGAACTTCTTCACGTACCACCATAGTGGCTTTGCCGGAAACTTGCTGCACATCGCCGGGGAGAATAGGGATGATTTCGCGCACCATGGATAAAGGTACAGCAAATGGTTGATCGCCTAAACGTACCATCAGCACTGGCAGAATAGCGAGGGTCAATGGCAGCGTAATGCGGAATACTGAGCCTTTGCCTACGACAGAGGTAATATCAATCTTGCCATTGAGTTTCTGGATGTTGGTTTTCACTACGTCCATGCCTACACCACGACCAGACACGTCAGAAATCTGGTCTTTGGTCGAGAAACCGGGCAGGAAAATGAGTCCCCAGCTTTGCTTGTCATCCAGCGTATTGGCTGTTTCCGCGTCTATCAGACCCTTTTCCACGGCCTTATTACGAATAACATCCGGTTTGATCCCGCGACCATCATCCACGATTTCGATGACGATGCTGTCGCCAATCTGTTCTGCGGAAAGATTAATTAAGCTCTTTAGTGGCTTGCCAGCAGCCTTGCGCTCATCAGGGCCATCTACGCCGTGGTCAACTGCGTTGCGAATCAAGTGTATCAGAGGATCGTTCAAATCCTCGATCATGGTCTTGTCAATTTCAGTTTCTTCGCCTATCAGCACTAGCTCTACGTCTTTACCGAGCTGGCGGGCTAAGTCACGCGCCAAGCGTGGATATTTTTGGAATAAACGACCAATAGGCTGCATGCGAGTCTTCATCGCTGCACTTTGTAAATCTCCCACTAACAAATCCAATTGGCTCACGGTTTCATCCAATTGTTTGATGGTTTCGCTATCCAGCTTACCTTGCAGCATGGAGGCTCGAATCGAGGTGAGTCGGTTCTTGGCTAAACCAATTTCGCCAGAAAGGTTTAATACTTGATCCAAACGCGCCGTATCTACGCGTATGGTGGTGTCCTTTGCTGCTGGTGCGGCGGCGGCAGGTGCGGCGGCTCTTGCCGGCGCAGCCTGGGGTGCTAGTGCAGCAGCGGCTGGAGTCATCACTGGCGCAGGTGCCGCTGCGGTGGTGGGCGCTACAACTGGAGTTGCTGCCACGGCAGGCACCACTGTTTCTTTGCCGAGCAGGCCTTGGTATAAAGCATTCCAGTCTGGCCCAGAAACTGCTGTGGAAGCTGGCATAGTTGGGGCTGCTGCTGGTGCGGTGGCGGCAGGTGGGACATCGTTGGAGAGCAAGCCTTCGATAGAGGCTAATATAGCGGGATCAGCAGCAGAAGGTTGGCGAGATTGCGAGAGTTCAGCAAACATTTCACGTACGATGCCAGTCGCTGCCATGATCACGTCCATGATCATGGGGTTAAGCGTCAGTTGTTCGTTACGCAGTTTATCAAATAGATTTTCTGTGCGATGGCACAATTTGACCATCTCAGCGGCATTAAGAAACCCCGCGCCACCCTTGATGGTATGAAAGCCACGAAAAATTTCGTTGAGCAAACCTTTGTCGTTAGGAGTTTTTTCTAAATCAACCAGTTTGTTGTCTACGTTGGACAATAACTCAGTACCTTCCGTCAGGAAGTCCTGAAGCATGTCCTCCATGCCGGCGAAATCACTCATGATAGGTTCCTGTTAAAAGCTCTGTTAAAAACCTAGGTTGCCAAGAAGCGCTTTAATTTGGTCTGGATTGGAGGCGTTGCCATCCAGTCCTTTTTTCTTGTCCTCAGGCGCATTTGCGATGAGCAATTGAGCCAGTTGGCTTTCTAGTTGTTGCGCCGTATCGGCCAGTTTTTTGACGGAAGACGAATCAATCTCTACACTGGTTTTGCTAGGAACGTCTTGTAGATAGGCTTTGGTGTCGGCGGCAAGCACCTTGAATTCATCCACGCTAAGTTTGCCATCCATCAGTTGCCCCCATTTGCTGGATAGCTGAGTTGCATTGCTGCCTAGTGTATTGACACCATCTGCCGCATTCTTGAGTTTGTCTGCCATGCTTGAAACACGATCATGGCCGATGTCACGCAGAGCATCATGCAGTTTGCGGGTAGTTTGGCCGATCTGGGCATAAATGTCTCCGCCCATGCTGGGGCTGGGTGTGGAGCTGGCAGAGGGTGCCGCTGGTGCGGCAGCAGGTGCTGGAGCCGCCGGACTGGTGGCGGCGATGCTGTCAAATAGTGCTTCGAGATCGTCGTCTTCGGTACTCACTGCGGCCTCCTTACATGCCTAATTTTTCAAAAATTCTATTAAGTTTTTCTTCTAGCGTGGTAGCGGTGAATGGTTTAACGATATAGCCGTTAGCGCCCGATTGTGCTGCTTCGACGATGTTTTCGCGCTTGGCCTCTGCCGTTACCATCAATACTGGCAGGTCTTTGAGGTTCGGGTCTTTACGAATGTTTTTGAGTAACTCAATACCCGACATATTGGGCATGTTCCAGTCGGTGACCACAAATTCAAAGCGTCCGCTTTGTAGCTTGTTCAGCGCAGAAACGCCGTCTTCTGCTTCTTCCACATTGGTGAAGCCAAGTTCTTTCAGCAGGTTACGCACAATTCTACGCATAGTGGAAAAGTCGTCTACTACCAGCATTTTCAAATTTTTGTCAGGCATTTAATTGCTCCATCTGATTCTTTAGTTTAGTCATGCATTGTTACGCCAATAAAGGACGTAGAGTTTCCGCCAAGGCATTAGGGTCAAATTTTGGAACGTAGGTATCCACGCCCGATTGTAACCCCATATTGCGATTGGCTTGCGAAGATAATGAGGAATGCATGACCACGGGAATACCATCAAAGCGTCTATCAGCTTTGATGTTTTTGGCTAATACATAACCATCCATTTCTGGCATTTCTGCATCCGTCAAAATCAGGCGCAAAGATTGGTGCAGTGGCCGATTTTCTTGTTGTGCGCGTGAAGCCATGGCCTTGAGTTTATCCCAAGCATCTGCGCCATTGTGAGCTTGTTGGTGTTTGACCGCCATTTTGTCCAATACGCTGATAATAGACTTCCTAGCCACCGCGGAATCATCCGCGAAAAATACAAAGCTTTCTTTATTAGAGCCTGTAGGCTCAATCGCGGCAAGTTCAGGGATTTTGTCCTCGCCTATAGTCAGTGCCAAGAGCTGCTCTACGTCAAGGATGGATACCAAGCGACCATCCGGGAGTTCTGTAATCGCTGTAACCATGCCTTGTTCGCCACCCAGCATGTTTTGTGGTGGTTTAATTCTCTCCCAGTCCACGCGGATAATACGGTCTACGCTATCCACTAAAAAGCCTTGGGTGTGTTTGCTGAACTCGGTGACGATTAGTGTTTCATTGCTGCAATTGTTGCGACCACTGTTCAGCCCTATGAAGCTAGAGAGCGTAATCACCGGGATGATGTTACCGCGCAAGGAAATAAAGCCTTCTACGCCAGCTGGCACATTTGGGGTTTTGGTGATGTTGGGGGTGCGGGTGACTTCGCGCACTTTAAACACATTGATGCCGAATATTTCATGGCCACCCAATGAAAATAGTAATACTTCCATCTTGTTGGAACCAGCCAATTTGGTGGTTCCTTCTATGGTCTCCATCAAGCTTACTTCATTTTCAGACATAGTCAGTCATCCTCATCAACGGTTGCTGCTATTGCGGCTCGGCTATCAACAAACGGCTCAGCACGCCAGCCAGTTTGTGCGGTTCAAACTTGGGCACATAGTCATCCACGCCAACCGATTTTCCCAATTGGGCATTGGCATCGCTTGAAAGCGATGAGTGCATGATGACGGGAATGCCGGCAAAGCGTGGATCGCCTTTGATATTGCGGGTTAGCACGTAGCCGTCCATTTCTGGCATTTCCACGTCGGTCAGCACCAGCTGGATGTAGTCAGTGACTTTTTGGTTTAATACTTCGGCGCGGCTAGCGATTTTCAATAGTTCCTCCCACGCTTCTTTACCATTGGTCGAGAACACGTATTTCACGCCCAAGGCATCGAGTGTCTTTTGAATTTGTTTGCGTGCCACCATGGAATCGTCAGCAAAGAAGATAGTACGGTTTTCAACGCCTAATGGTTTGAGTGAAGCCAGCGCCGCTTCATCTGCATAGCCTGATGTTTCAGCCAGTATCTTTTCCACGTCCATCATCATCACGATGCGGCCATCTTTGAGCTCAGTCACGGCAGTAATTAAGCCACCCATTTGCATCGTGAGCATATCTGGCGGCACCTTCATCGCAGACCAGTCTATACGTAGAATGGTGTCCACGCTTTCTACCAAGAATCCTTGAGTGCGGCCATTGTATTCAGTCACCACCATGATTTCTGGTGGCTTAGGGTTTAGTAGCCCTACGTATTTGATAAGGTCTACAACAGGCACCAGAGCGCCACGCAAGCTCACCATGCCTTCGACTGAAGGCGGCATGTCAGGAGCATGGGTGATTTCGGGGATGCGCATCACCTCACGCACCTTGAATACATTGATGCCA
>JAIOOY010000082.1 GCA_021414145.1 Methylophilales bacterium
TGCGCGCCTGGTTGGAATTCTCTGACAGTTCTATTCAGCATGTGACTGCCGACCTGGCGTTGGCCAATGTGGTGGCACAACCACATACTGAGAAGTTACCGTTGCACTTGCAGCAACTCACTGGCCGGCTGGATTGGGAGCGGAGTAAACAAGGATTTGAGATTTCTGCGACCAAGTTGTCTTTAGATGCAGATCAAGGCCTCAAGCTACGCAACGGCAGTGCGCGGTATGAGCAGAAAGCCTCTTCTACAGTGGGTGTGTTGAAGGTGGACGAGTTGGCACTGCCACCTATTGTCGCTCTGGCCGATTATTTCGATTTGGGTGAACAAACCAAGCAAAGATTGTTGGCACTGACATTGGTGGGGCGTCTGAGCAAATTGAACGCCAGTTGGGAAACCGGTAAAGACAAACTGGCGAAGTATGCGATACGTACAGATTTTGGCGATGTGGGTGTGCAACCAGTGGAAGATATTCCCGGTTTTTCCGGACTTTCCGGCACATTGGATGCTGACGAAAATCATGGGGAGATGGTATTGCAATCACGCAGTACCAGTTTGCAAATGCCCAAGTTGTTTCGCCAGCCGATACCGATTACGAGTGTAAGCGCAAAACTTAACTGGATGCGTCGTGGTGAGGCGCTGGATATGAAGGTGACCA
This sequence comes from Methylophilales bacterium, assembly GCA_021414145.1. Lineage (GTDB taxonomy): Bacteria > Pseudomonadota > Gammaproteobacteria > Burkholderiales > Methylophilaceae > CAILHX01. The sequence goes on from JAIOOY010000082.1 coordinate 658, forward strand.
ACTTTGCCTTGGTTACTCCGCACTTGAAGGGGACGGTGAACGCGAGTTATCGCGATGATGGTGTTAAGGGCGGCTATATGGACTTAACTGGCAACGTGAGCAATTTTGATCTCAAATACGCCATCTTGTATTACCCGCGGCTGCTGAATAAAGACACCCTGTACTGGCTGGACACTTCTATTTTTGCTGGACGTGCCGACGATGTGAAAATCAAGCTCAAAGGTCACTTGGATGACTTTCCCTATATGGGAGGCAAAACCGGGGAGTTCAGCGTCACCGCGAATTTGACCGACACGCTGATAGATTACGCCAACGCTTGGCCTAAATTGGAAGGCCTAAAGCTAAAAATGAAGTTTTTTGAGAACAAGATGCTGCTATCTGAGATGCAAGGCCACCTATTGGGTCTCCAGCTTAGCAACGCTACTGCACGTATCAATGCCTTGCAGGTGGATCATCCTGTTCTTAACGTTGAGGGGCAGTTGCAGGGCAATGTAGACGATGGCCTGAAATTTGTGGCACAAAGCCCAATCCTAGAAGCGACACACCGTTTTACTGAGGGGATGAAGGGAGCAGGTCAGGGGCGCGCAATGGTGAAGATGAGCATTCCGCTCGATAACGTGGATTCCACCAAGGTGAGCGGGAGCTACGCGATTACTAATGGCACGTTGGATGGCGATAGTGAATGGCCGACTTTGCAGCGTATCAACGGCGTATTGAATTTTACCGAGAGTTCTATCAAGGCCAAGGCGGTGCAAGCACAGGTATGGGGTGGGCCGGTGGCATTTAACATGACCAGCGGGCAGGGCGGCCGTGTAGATTTATTGGCGCGTGGCAAGCTCAATCATCTGGGCCTGCGTCAAGCAATCAATCATCCTCTGGCAAATCACCTTTACGGCACTGCGGACTGGCAGGGAAAGATCACGTTGCACAACAAACATAGCGATTTTTCCATTGATTTCCCTGATTTGGTAGGGATGGCGAGCAGTTTGCCTGCACCGTTTGATAAATCTGCCGAAGCCAGGGCACGATTGCATCTGGAACAGAAGCTGGGAGCAGATGGCGATAACGTGTTGGTCAACTACGGTGATAAGCTGTTTTCGATGAAGCTGGCGCGCAGTCAGCAAGACTTGGCGATGCATGTTGAGCGCAGTGATATTCGTTTCGGCGGTGATTCGCATCCGGCTACACTCGCGCGCGGCATTACGATGGGAGGGTCTTTGCCTAGTCTGAATGTGGACCAGTGGTTAGATGTGCTGGAGAGTAAATCCAATGGCGCAACACCTGCTTTGACCAGTGCCAAGCTGAAAGTTGGCGTGCTGGATGTGTTTGGCCGTCGCTTGAACGAAGTGCAACTTGATGCAAAAACTGAGGGAGACGTGTGGAAAACCACTGTCAAAAGTCGCGAAATCAATGGCGACTTGACTTGGTTGCCGCAAGGCAATGGCCATGTGATTGCCAAATTGGATTCGCTCATCGTGCCAGATGCGACTCCGGTTACTGTTGGCGCAAAATCTGAAAGCGATGCTGCCAATCCGCATGACTATCCATCTATCACGCTGACTGCAAATCAATTTGAAACCAAGGGTAAAAAACTCGGCAAGCTTGAATTGCGTGCTATACACGAAGCCAGCAATTGGAATCTGGAAGCATTACGTATAGAAAATCCAGATTTTGTGGCGGATATGTCAGGTGTATGGAGCAACTGGCGGCGTAATTCCAGCACCCGGTTAAGACTTGATATGGATGTGTCCGACTTAGGCAAAACCTTGGACCGGTTTGGTTATCCCGGCACGATCAAGGGCAGTACCGCCACCTTGAAAGGCAATCTGGCGTGGCCGGATGGTCCGCAAGCATTTGCGCCAGCAACCTTGAGTGGGGATTTTTCTCTTAATGTGGATAAGGGACAGTTTTTGAAGTTGCAGCCGGGCGTAGGACGTTTGCTGGGTGTCGTTAGCCTGCAAAATCTGCCACGACGCTTGGTGCTGGATTTTAGAGATGTATTCAGCTCAGGCTTTGCTTTTGACAAGATTTCCGGTGACGTGAAAATCACTCAAGGCGTGATGCGTAGCGATAATTTTGTGATGGAAGGTGCTGCAGCTAAAGTCAATATCAGCGGCGAGACCGATCTGGCTAAAGAGACGCAGAATCTGCATGTCAGGGTGGAACCTTCCATTTCCGATAGTCTATCTTTGGCGGCGTTGGCGGGGGGGCCTGCAGTGGCAGCGGGTGCTTATATCGCGCAAAAACTATTCAAAGATCCATTGAGTAAACTGGTCAGTTATGAATACGATATTGTGGGAACTTGGGATGAACCGCGTGAAGTGAAAGAAGCGCCGGAAAAAAAGGTGTTTCCACTTAGTAATCCCCTAGGAAGGTAGTGAAACTAGTAAGTGAATTATTACCATTGCTAAGTATTGGAAAACATTAGAGAATCGGCATCATGCCTATAAAATCAAAAAACACGAAACCAATCGGGACCTCAGTTCCCGGAGTGATTAAAATCGCGGGTATCCAAATGGCCTCTGGGCCGCAGGTGGCGGCCAACTTGTCTGAAGCCGAACGACTCATCGAGATCGCCGTGGAACAAGGTGCCAAGCTGGTGGCGTTGCCGGAATATTTTGCCATCATGGGACTGAAAGATACCGACAAAATTAAAGCCCGTGAGCAGGAGGGCGATGGCCCGATTCAGAAGTTTTTGTCCAGAATGGCCAAGAAACATAGTATCTGGCTAATAGGCGGCACCATTCCGCTGAAAGCCAGCGTCGCCAACAAAGTACGCAATTCCTGTTTGGTGTTCGAGCCCAACGGTAAGCTGGCCGCGCGTTACGACAAGATTCACCTGTTTGGTCTTGATTTGGGCAACGAACACTTCCGCGAGGAGGACACCATAGAGCCAGGTGATGGCATTGTGGTGTTGGAAACTCCGTTTGGGGTTATTGGTCTGTCTGTTTGTTATGACTTGCGTTTCCCTGAACTATATCGTGCGATGGGCGAGGTGGATTTGCTCATCATTCCATCCGCCTTTACCGACACTACTGGTAAAGCGCACTGGGAGACTCTGGTTCGTGCTCGTGCTATAGAGAATTTGTGCTACGTGTTAGCTCCTGCGCAAGGTGGTTACCACTTGTCTGGGCGTGAAACGCACGGTAATAGCATGATTGTTGATCCGTGGGGCGTGGTGTTGGATAGGCTGCCTAAAGGTTCTGGCGTAGTGATTGCCGGTATCAATCCGGCGTATCAAGCCAGTTTGCGGTTGAGCTTGCCAGCGTTGAAGCACCGCACCATGCATGAATGCTAATGAAGGAGTTTGTCATGTCGAAAATTAAAACTGTGGTTTTTGTATTGCTACTTGGCTGTGGTTGCTATGCCTTGGCTGCACCTGCGCCTTGGTATAAATGGGAAAGCATCCAAGATGGCGATGTCATTTGCGCACAAGCTTGGCCTGGAGAAGGCTGGCAACAAGGCGCTGGGAGATTTAACAGTTACAGTGGCCCGTTCAAGGATGCACACTGTACCGTGCGTGGCGAGCCGAGCAATTAGACACTGTGTTATTAGTGTTTTTTGCGGAAATTCCCTAGCGGTAGCAAGCCGTCCAACTGGTATCATCAGGAATCTTTTGCTTAAGCGTAAAATCCATGAAGCCAGACTCAATTCCTAGCACTTCCAGCCCAGAATCGGGCAGCTTATTCAACACCGCGACGAGTACGCTACTCAAGCCTTATGGGCTAGACGTCCAAGCTTTGCAAGGCGTGCTCGGCGGCATCATGTCGCACCAAGTGGATTACGCCGATTTGTATTTTCAGTATTCCCGCGCCGAGAGTTGGTCTCTGGAAGAAGGCGAAGTCAAATCCGGAAGTTTTAACATAGACCAAGGTGTGGGTGTGCGTGCGGTTTCGGGCGAAAAAACCGCGTTTGCTTACTCTGACGACATCACCTTGCCTGCGCTCAACTCAGCGGCTGAGGCCACCCGTGCCATCGCAGCACAAGGTGGTGAGCATCGTGCACAAGCGGTGTCTCGTGCCAATGTGCCACAACTGTATGTTCCTCATGACCCTATTGCATCTTTGAATGATGAAAAAAAGGTGAAATTGCTGGAGCGCATGGAAAAGTATGCGCGCAGCCTTGACCCTCGCGTGACACAAGTCACCGCTTCACTTGCCGGAGAATACGAGGTGGTGTTGATGGCGCGACACGATGGCATGATGGCGGCGGATATTCGTCCACTGGTACGGGTTTCAATACAGGTGATTGCCGAGCAGGATGGCCGCCGTGAGCAAGGTGGAGCGGGCGGTGGTGGGCGGTTTGATTATGCATATTTCACTGATGAAGTGTTGCACGATTATGCTAAAAAAGCCGTACATCAGGCGGTCACCAACCTCGACGCACGTCCGGCACCTGCAGGCAGTATGACAGTGGTGCTAGGCTCTGGCTGGCCAGGAATTTTGTTGCACGAGGCGATTGGTCATGGTCTGGAAGGCGATTTCAACCGCAAGGGCAGTTCGGCGTTCTCCGGACGCATCGGACAACAAGTTGCAGCAACGGGTGTGACCGTGGTGGACGACGGTACTATCGTCGATCGTCGCGGCTCACTCAATATGGATGACGAAGGCAACCCCACGCAGCGCAACATACTAATCGAGAATGGCATATTGCGTGGTTATTTGCAGGACACACTCAATGCCCGTCTGATGGGTATGCCACTAACGGGCAGCGCACGGCGTGAATCCTACGCACACATCCCCATGCCTCGCATGACCAACACGGTGATGATGAACGGCGACATGGCACCCGAAGAGATTATTAAATCGGTGAAAAAGGGATTGTATGCAGTGAATTTCGGCGGCGGTCAGGTGGATATTACCAGCGGTAAATTTGTGTTTTCGGCGGCTGAAGCCTGGATGATAGAGGATGGTAAATTGACCTATCCGGTTAAGGGTGCGACGCTGATAGGTAATGGACCAGATGTATTGACGCGGGTTTCCATGATAGGCAACGATATGGCCTTGGATACTGGGGTTGGCACTTGCGGTAAGGAAGGTCAAAGCGTACCGGTGGGCGTGGGACAACCGACTTTGAAGATAGATGGCTTGACGGTGGGTGGCACCGGTGGGTGAGTTATTTGTAAGTGGCGCTATTGATGAGCGACTAAATCTGGTGCTAAGTGAATCTGCGTCACAAAAAGGTAATGCGATTCGTTTTTAATTGGCGTAGTATGGACGCGTAGCGACTGAAAAATAAGGAGAAGCATCATGGCTATAGCTAAACCCGTAGCAAAGAAACCTGCTGCAAAGCCGGCCGAAAAAGCGGCGGCCAAACCTGCGACCAAAAAAGTGGCGACCAAGAAACCTGTCGCCAAGAAAGCAGTTGCAAAAAAACCTGCTGCCCCGGTGTCCAAAAAAGTGGTGGCCGCACCAGGTGCAGAAGAGCGTTACAAAATGGTAGAAGTGGCTGCTTATTACATTGCCGAACGCAATGGTTTTGTGGGCGACCCGAGCGCCTTCTGGGCGGAAGCCGAAATGCAAATCAGCAAGTTGCTCAAATTCTAAACTGCGGTCAATAACCCAATAAAAAAGCGCCCTTGGGCGCAGCCAGGTTAAATTAAAAGCGCCCAAGGGCGCTTTTTTATTGGCGATAGTGTCATGTTCAGCCGCTATAATGTGCGCCTTCATGATTCCTAAAGCTGGTTCCTCTAAACGCATCCCCCTCCCGCATGGCTCGGCGGATGCACTGCTATGCGTTACGCTCAAGACTGAATGTGCCGCACCTTTGGTAGTGCTCACTGCCAATGCCCACGATGCACAAAGGCTGGTGGAGGAAATCCGCTATTTCGCGCCGCAGCTCGCCACCTATTTGCTGCCGGATTGGGAAACCTTGCCTTACGACCAGTTCTCACCGCATCCGGACTTGGTCTCAGAGAGGCTCGCTGCCCTCTACCACATCAGCCAGGTCACTTGCGACATTTTGTTGTTACCCATGAGTACCGCCTTGATGCGTTTGCCGCCACAGTCTTATCTGGCAGCACGCACGTTTATGCTGAAAAAAGGTGACAAGCTGGATTTGGACGCGCTACGGGAACAGTGCGCCAAAGCGGGTTACGCGCACGTCAGCCAGGTGATAAGCCCAGGCGAATTCAGCGTGCGTGGAGGGTTGATAGATTTGTTTCCTACGGGTAGTGCTGTGCCGTATCGCATAGACCTTTTCGATGACGAAATTGAAACCTTGCGTACTTTTGACGTGGATACCCAGCGAAGCTTGTATCCAGTAGGTGAAATTCGCCTGCTACCAGCGCGTGAGTTTCCATTGGATGAGACGGGAATAACTTGTTTCCGCCAACGTTTTCGTGAAATTTTTGAAGGCGACCCTTCGCGCCGTCGTATCTATAAGGATGTTAGCAATGGTTTAGCTCCTGGCGGTGCGGAATGGTATTTGCCCTTATTTTTCGAAAACACCGATACCTTGTTCGACTATCTACCGACAAACGCGGTGCTGTGTACGCATGGTGACGTGAATCTAGCCGCAGAAAGTTTTTGGACGGAAACACGCTCGCGCCATAGATTGCTGAATTACGATCCGGAGCGCCCCATATTGCCACCGGATTTGCTGATGCTGGCAGCGGACGATTTTTTCAAGGCTGCCAAGCAATATCCCCGGCTGGCCTTAGCCGAGATCGAAGCGGACAGGCAAAAACGACTGCCAGACATAGGCATAAACCGTAGCGAACCGGACCCGTTGAGTAAAATGAAATCCTTTGTGACCAGCCACAAAGGCAGGATATTACTGGTCGCGGAGAGTTCCGGAAGGCGCGAGACGCTCATGCAGTTACTTGCTGAGCACGGTTTGCAGCCACAATCATGCGAAAGTTGGGATTCCTTCGTCACTGCCAGCGAGCACCTGATGTTGGGTGTCGGTCCGGTTCAGACAGGATTCATTCACGATAAGCTGGCACTCATCACCGAGTCCGAGCTATACCCCAGTCAAATACGCCAGCAGCGACGTCGCGAAAAATCGCGTAGCACGGAAGGCATGCTCAAAGATTTGGCCGAGTTACGTGCGAATGATCCGGTGGTGCATGAACAGCACGGGGTGGGGCGCTATCGTGGCCTGGTGAATCTGGATTTTGGCGAGGGTGAAACCGAGTTTTTACTGTTGGAATATGCAGGCGACGACAAGCTTTATGTGCCGGTTTCGCAGCTTTTTCTCATCTCGCGCTATTCAGGCGGTCCAGCGGAATCAGCACCCTTACACCGTCTGGGTAGCGGGCAGTGGGAAAAAGCCAAGAAAAAGGCACTCAAGCAGATTCGTGACACCGCTGCGGAATTGCTCAATCTATATGCACAGCGGGCAGCACGAGTGGGCCATGCGTTCAAGCTCAGCCTAGCGGATTATGAACGTTTTGCCGATGGTTTTCCTTTTGAAGAAACGCCCGATCAGGAGGCCGCCATTGAGGCCGTCATCAACGACATGCAGTCTGGCCGCCCCATGGATAGGCTGGTGTGCGGCGACGTAGGGTTTGGCAAGACAGAGGTGGCATTACGTGCGGCGTTTGTCGCGGTAATGGGCGGTAGGCAGGTGGCGGTATTAGTCCCCACCACCTTGTTGGCAGAGCAGCACTTCAACAATTTCAGCGATAGATTTGCTGAATGGCCAATAAAAATTGCCGAGATTTCACGCTTCCGTAGTGCAAAAGAGCAGACCGAGGCGTTGGAAGGTCTGGCTGCGGGCAAGATAGACATCATCATCGGCACTCACCGTTTGATACAAAAAGACGTGAAGTTCAAGAACTTAGGGCTGGTGATTTTGGATGAAGAGCATAGGTTTGGTGTGCGCCAAAAAGAACAACTCAAAGCCATGCGCGCCGAGGTGGACGTGCTTACCCTTACTGCCACGCCCATACCGCGCACTTTGAGTATGGCCATGGAAGGCTTGCGTGAGTTTTCTGTCATCACCACGCCTCCACAGAAACGCCTCTCCATCAAGACCTTCGTAACTGCATGGTCTGAAGGTACGATACGCGAGGCAGTGCTGCGCGAGCTTAAGCGCGGCGGGCAGGTTTACTTTCTCCACAACGAAGTCAACACCATTCACTCCATGCGTGAAAAGCTGGAAAAAATTCTGCCGGAGGCCCGTATCGCCGTGGCACATGGGCAACTGCGCGAACGTGAGCTGGAGTCGGTGATGCGTGATTTCTATCATCAACGCTTCAACCTGTTGTTATGTACTACCATCATTGAGACCGGCATTGACGTACCAACGGCTAACACCATCGTCATTAATCGCGCCGATAATTTCGGCCTGGCGCAATTGCATCAGCTGAGAGGCCGCGTGGGACGTTCACACCATCAGGCCTATGCCTATCTGCTCACCGATCCTGATCTCAAAATCAGCAAACAAGCTGAAAAGCGACTGGATGCGATTCAGTTGCTGGAAGATCTGGGAGCGGGTTTTCACTTGGCGATGCACGACTTGGAAATTCGTGGTGCGGGCGAACTACTAGGGGATAGCCAGAGTGGTGAGATGCATGAGATCGGTTTCGCTCTCTATGCTGACATGCTCAGCCACGCCGTCAAGCAGCTCAAGGCGGGCAAAGAACCAGATTTGTCTGCGCCTCTAGGCGTGACTACAGAGATCAATTTGCACACCCCTGCACTGATGCCCAATAGCTACTGTGGCGATGTGCATGAGCGGCTGGTCATCTACAAGCGTCTCGCCAGTTGTAACGACTTGGAAGCATTGCAGAACTTACGCGAAGAACTGGTAGATCGCTTTGGTCTGCCGCCTCTGCAAACACAGGCACTGCTGTCCTGTCACAAATTGCGTATATTGGCCAAACCACTGGGTATCAACAAGATAGATGCAAGTGGCGAAGCGATACAATTACAGTTTTCTCAAGACACTCCAGTGGAGCCTGAATCGATTTTGAAACTGCTGCAAAAAAGCCCGATTTACCGCATGAATGGACCGGATAAACTTCGAGTCGCAGCCAAGCATGAAAGTATCGCGCCACGGACGGAGTTTGTTGAAGGATTATTGAAAGGTTTGGTTGCATGATTGAAAAGCTTATTACCGTCCTTGCCGTATGGATCGTAGGCGTGATCTCGTCCTTGGGTTATGGCGGCATCGTGTTGCTGATGGCCATCGAGTCGGCCTGCATTCCACTACCTTCAGAGATCATCATGCCGTTTTCGGGATTTTTGGTGTTTAAAGGCGAAATGGCCTTATGGGCTGTAGCATTGGCGGGTGCCGTGGGTTGTGTTGTCGGCTCTATCCCGGCGTACTATCTGGGCATGTTCGGGGGGCGACCTTTGGTAGAGAAATACGGTAAATGGGTGTTGATCTCCCATCGTGATTTGCATCTGGCAGATCGCTGGTTCGATAGGCACGGCGAGGTTACTATCTTTATCGGTCGCTTGTTGCCGGTAGTGCGTACCTTTATCGCTTTCCCTGCTGGTATTGCGCGTATGAATATGCTCAAGTTTATTGCCTATACCTTCACTGGCTCATTCATCTGGTGCTGGCTATTGGCTTATGCAGGCATGAAAGCGGGCGAAAACTGGGAAGGCCTGAAGGTGTATTTTCACCAGTTCCATCACGTCATTGTCATCGCCGGTGCAGGTTTTGTGGTGTGGTACATTTGGCGACATTTCAAGGCGACTAAAACATGAGTGAACATCACGTACATCAGCACGATTTACCGCACCGTCATGGCTCACAGACGCATTTGCAACTGTTCTGGCCGGTGGTGTTGACGCTGGGTTTTGCCTTTGTCGAGGGCATAGGCGGTTGGTTGACGCATTCGTTGGCGCTGTTGGGCGATGCCGGGCACATGTTTTCGGATTCCGCCGCACTGGCCCTGGCCTGGTTTGCAGCATGGATTGCCCATAAGCCCGCCACAGAAAGATACACCTATGGTTTCGCGCGTGTGGAAGTGCTGGTCGCGCTCATCAACGGCGCGGTGATGCTGTTGATTATTGCCGGCATCGTGTTCGAGGCGGTAAATCGAATTCAAGATCCACATCCGGTGCAAGGAGGGCAGGTCATGCTCATCGCGTTCTTGGGACTGTTAGTCAATCTAATCGTGGCACGATGTCTGCATCAGGCAGAAAAAAACATCAATTCGCGCGCCGCCATGTTGCATGTGCTGGGCGATTTACTCGGCTCAGTGGCGGCACTGGCGGCGGGCGCAGTGATCTATTACACCGGTTGGACACCGATAGACCCGATTCTGTCGGTATTCATTTGCCTACTGTTACTGGGTTCAACCGTTAATCTATTGCGCGAGGCGATACACGTGCTGATGGAAGGCACACCGCACAACATTGATACTGATGAAATCGAGCAGGCAATGAGCAAAATGATAGGCGTGGCTTCCGTACACGACGTTCATGTGTGGACACTAGCTTCCGGAGTCGTAGCGCTCACCGCGCATGTGCAATTACAAGATCTACACGGCTGGATGAATGTGCTGCCCAATATGCGTGAAATGCTGGATGCACGTTTTAATATCAACCACGTCACGCTACAGCCTGAGACTGTGGATTGGGTGGAGGAGCACGGCAATTAAATGCTGGAATTGAGATACGCCTGCGAGTATTGCAATACGCCGCTTTCATCAGAAAAACGATAGCCGTGAACGCGAATAGTCAGAAGTGGGATATTTTTTGCCGGGTCGTTGATAATTTTGGGGA
>JAIOOY010000033.1 GCA_021414145.1 Methylophilales bacterium
CGCCGCCCGTAACACCGCCCTCGCCTTGTTCTGCGTCTCCATCCATTCGCTATCCGGCACGGAATCCGCGACGATGCCCGCTCCGGCCTGCACGTAGAGCGTGCCATTTTTGACCACGGCGGTGCGGATGGCGATGGCCAAGTCCATGTCGCCATTGAAGCCCAGGTAGCCCACCGCCCCGGCGTAGATGCCGCGCTTGGTTGGTTCCAGTTCATCAATGATTTCCATTGCCCGTACCTTGGCGGCACCGGACACGGTACCGGCGGGGAAGGTGGCTTTGAGTACATCAATCGCGTCCAGCCCCGGTTTGAGCTTGCCTTCGACGTTGGAGACGATGTGCATCACGTGGGAATAGCGCTCGATGATCATCTTATCGGTGAGGGTGACGCTGCCTTCTTCCGCCACGCGGCCGACATCGTTGCGGCCGAGGTCGATTAACATCACATGCTCGGCGCATTCCTTGGGGTCAGCCAGCAGTTCTTCCGCCAATGCCACATCCTGCTCGCGGGTCTTGCCGCGCGGGCGGGTACCGGCGATGGGGCGCGAGGTGACGACGTCGTCTTCGAGTCGCACCAGGATTTCCGGCGAGGCGCCCACCACATGGTGGTCGTCCATATCGTAATAGAACATATAGGGCGAAGGGTTGAGGCTGCGCAGCGCGCGGTAGAGCGACAATGGCGAAGCGACGAACGGCTGCGACATGCGCTGCGACAGCACCACCTGCATGATGTCGCCGTCAAAGATGTATTGCTTGGCCTTTTCCACCGCGGCCTTGAATCCTGCTTCGCCGAATTCCGAAGTGGCGGTTTCTTTCTTCATCGCCGGTGCTTCGGGGATGCTGGCGGGTTGGCGCAGGGCGTGCACAAGCTGGCGCAACCTAGCCTGTGCGGATTGGTAGGCTTTGTCCTGCGCGGGGTCGGCATAGACGATGAAGGTAAGGCGGCCGGAGAGATTATCTACTACCGCCAGTTCTTCGGTGAGTAGCAATTGCACGTCAGGCGTGCCGAGTACATCCGGCTTGTTGGTTTTGCTCAAGCGCGATTCGATATAGCGTACCGTTTCGTAGCCGAAATAGCCCGCGAGGCCGCCGGTAAAGCGCGGTAGCCCGGTGAGGGGTGCGACCTTGAAGCGCGATTGGTATTGTTTGACGAAGTCCAGCGGGTTGGTATCGGCGACGCTCTCGATGACGCGGCCTTCGCTGATGACTTCTACTTGGCGGCCATAAGCCACGATGCGGGTTTTGGCGGGTAGCCCGATGAATGAATAGCGCCCGAAACGCTCGCCACCCTGCACCGATTCCAGCAGATAGGAATACGGCTGGTTGGCCAACTTGAGGTACATGGAGAGCGGAGTGTCGAGATCGGCAAAGGTTTCGGTGACCAGCGGGATGCGGTTGTAGCCTTGCTTGGCAAGGTCATCGAACTGCTGTTGGGTGATGGTATGTAACATGAAAATCCTTTATTTCTTAGCGTGTAAAACTGCCATAGATGGCACATAGGTTGGAGCCGGTATCAGCGCCACCATCGTTTCACACAGCAAAAATCAGTCGTTTTCATGTTGGTTTGTATTTAGTTTTTCTTGCAGATCAAGGTGCTGGCCTCAAGCAGGCTGCCGACCACGGCATCCAGATCAAGGTCACGCACGTCACCGCCGCGATTATACCCATATGGCACGCAAAAGACATGGCAGCCGGCGGCACGGGCGGCCTGGGTGTCGTTCAGGGAATCACCTATCAGCAGCATTTCATCTGGCGTGATACCAAATTTTTCGCAGGCATGCAGCAGGGGCAACGGGTCTGGCTTGCGCTTGGGCAGGGTATCGCCGGAGAGGATCAGCTCGAAAGTGTCGTGGAGACCGGTATCCTTGAGTAACGGGATTGTGAACTTGGCGGCTTTGTTGGTGATGCAGGCGAGGCGGTAGCCTGCCTGTTGCAGCGCCTGCAAGCCTTCCACCACGCCGGGGAAAGGTTTGCTGTTGAGGCTGACGACTTCCTGATAATGTTTTTCGTAGATGGGCTGGGCTTGTGCGAACAATGCGGCATCGGGCTCGCCATCCATGTTGCGGGTGAGAACACGCTTGATGAGGCGCGAGACACCATTGCCGATAAAGGTCTTGATCAGTGCTTCGGAGATGGGTTCCAGCCTCATTTCCGCCAACATGCGGTTGGCGGCTTCGGCTAGGTCTGGGGCTGTGTGGAGCAGGGTACCGTCAAGGTCTATCACCACCGCTTCCACCGCCAGTGGAAACGATACCCTGTTGGTGTGCATAACTAAATTTTATTCTTCTTCGTCTTTGCTTTTCTTTTCTGAATCTTCTTCTTCGTCACCGACTACCTTGTTGCTCATGCTGGGGTCGGCTTCGCCTGCTTTGATTTCTGTGTCGGCTTTTTGCCAACCAGCGAGAACATAGGATTGAGGATTCTTGGGATTTTCTGCCATACATACATTAGGCAGTTTGCCTGCCATGCGACAAGAATATCCTACGGCCTTGGCATCAGAAGCTCGCGTATCAATCAGTCCTTGAATCTTGTCGCAACCCGTGAGTAACAGGGCTGCCATAAAAACTACGAGTGCGCGCATGATTTAAGCCTTTCTTAATATTAAGAGCTAATTATACCTTCGCCAATTCTGCACGAAGTGTTGCCACAATGGAATCATAACGGTTCGGGTCGCTATCTTTAGGCGCGCCAAATAAGGCAGAACCCGCCACAAAGGTATCCGCACCCGCCCGTGCTATATCGGCGATATTAGCAGTGTTTACACCGCCGTCAATTTCCAGCCAGATTTCACGACCAGTTTTAGCAGTGTAAGCGTCAATCTTGGCGCGGGCTAGTTTTAGTTTATTCAACGCTTCAGGAATGAATTTTTGCCCACCGAATCCGGGGTTCACCGACATCAGTAGAATCATGTCTATCTTGTCCATGACGTGATCCATGTAATCCAGCGGCGTGGCTGGATTGAACACCAAACCAGACTTGCATCCGAGGTCGCGTACCATAGATAAACTGCGGTCGATATGGCGAGAAGCTTCTGGGTGGAAAGTGATGATGTTGGCACCGGCTTTGGCGAAATCAGGAATGATACGGTCAACGGGTTCAACCATAAGATGCACGTCTATGATGGCAGTGGTGAGCGGGCGGATGGCCTCGCACACCAAAGGACCGATGGTGAGATTAGGGACGAAATGGTTATCCATCACGTCAAAGTGAATAATATCGGCACCGGAAGCGATGACATCGGTGATTTCCTGTCCCAGCTTGGCAAAATTGGCGGAAAGAATGCTGGGGGCGATACGAAACTGCTTGGACATAGCGTGAACCTTAACAAGTAAAAAATGAATAGGCGCTTATTTTAACCATAATTACCGCCAAAAACATAGGCTTGCGCTTACATTAAGCCAAGTTGCAGGTGGTGCAGCAGTTTTTGACTTAAAACAGAGCTTGTTTCCAGTACACCTAGGTCGCGCAATCGGGTGACTTCCAAGCCTTTATAGCCGCATGGGTCTATGGCCGAAAACGGAGATAACTCCATGTCCACATTGAGACTCAGGCCGTGATAGCAGTAGCCATTTTTCAGGCGCAAGCCCAAGGATGCGATTTTGCGTCCATCTACATAAACACCGGGCGCATCTCGCCTTGCTTCGGCTTTGATATCGTATTCCGCCAAGAGATTGATCACCGCGCTTTCTAACAAACTCACCAATTGACGCACCTTTAGATCGCGTCGCTTCAAATCCAGCAGTAAATACACGATGGTCTGACCTGGTCCGTGGTAGGTGATTTTGCCGCCACGGTCGGATTCCACCAGCGGAATATCGTTTCGTGATGGTGGGTGAAGGTCATTTTTGTTGAGGCCGAGGGTATAAACCGAGGGGTGTTCGGTCAGCCAGATTTCATCGGGGGTGGTGGTATTGCGCCTAGCAGTAAAAGCTTGCATGGCTTGCCAAGTGCTAAGGTAATCGGTTTCGCCCAGTTCTTTTACCAACAAGGTCACAGCACCACTTTCACCATGGGGTGCGCGGTGAGGGCGCGGTAGAGGTCATCTAACTGCGTTTTGGAAGTAGCGTTGATGGTGCAAGTGAGGCTGACATATTTGCCACCAGAGCTAGAACGGATTTCTATGGTGCTGGCATCAAAATCAGGGGCGTGCATTAGCACCGTTTCAATCACGGCTGCGGTAAGGCCTTCACGCGCTTCTCCCACGGCTTTGATGGGGAATTCGCAGGGAAACTCGAACAGTGTTTCAGGGGCTTGCATGTCGCATTACCTGTTGTTTGTAATCCTGATATAGATTGTACATTTGCCAGAACGCCTCGCCTGGCTTGCCTTTTCCTACGGGTTTGCCGTCGAGTTGAATGATGGGCAGAATCTCTTTGGTGGAGGAAGTAATCCACAACTCATCCGCTGCGCGCACCCGAGCCTCGGTCAATTTACGTACCTCTACGGGAATTTTGTGTTCTTCGGCTAATTCCAGTATTAAGTCATAAGTGATGCCTGCCAGCATGTGATGATCTTTCGGAGGTGCCAGAAGCACGCCTTTCTTCACCGCAAAAATGTTGCTGGCAGCGCCTTCTGTCAAGAATCCATCGCGGAACAAAACCGTTTCCACCGCGCCCACATCCACCGCCATTTGACGTAACAGCACATTGGGCAACAGCGCGATGGCTTTGATATCGCAGCGTCCCCAGCGGTTATCTGCATGGCTTATTGCGGCAACTCCCGTTTCGCATTGTGCGCGGGTCGAAGTGATGAGTGGATTGCTCATCATGAACACCGTGACGGGAGTGTTGGCGGGAAAGGCATGGTCGCGCGGGGCTACACCACGAGTGATGTGCAGGTAGAGCGACTGATCTTCGGTTGCGTTTTTTTCAATAAGCTCGGTAATGAGTGTTGTCCATTCCGTATCTGGATAAGGATTGGGCAGGCGTATGCTCTCCAGACTGGCTTGCAAACGTCGCAGATGCTCGGCCAGACGGAACGGATGGCGTGAGTACACGGGAATGACTTCGTACACACCATCGCCAAAAATGAAGCCGCGATCCAGCACTGAAATTTTGGCTTCAGCGATAGGCAAAAACTGCCCGTTGAGATAAACGATTTGTGACATAGCGTTGATTGATTCGGTTTATTGCGAGGTCACTAAGGTTGATATGCCCAAAGTTTGTTTAAGATTCGCGGCATCGGCATCGGCTTCTTGCTTGCTGGCATAAGGCCCAAGCCGGACGCGATAGACATCACCATTGTACCAGCTTCCCACTCCTAACCCTTGTGGCAAGCCTTGTTGCTTAAGCTTGCTGATCAATTGCTCGGCATTTTCTTTTTGCCGGAAAGCTCCGAGTTGTATGTAGATGCCGGAGTAGTTAGCCACCGGTGCTTCAGTGGTTTCAACAGATTTGGCATCCGCTGCCTGAGGAGTTGCATTCCGTGGGTCTATCAGTTCTATCTCTACGAAGCCGCTGCCTCTTTTGATGAGGTTGAGCTTGTGCGCGGCGGCGTAGGAGAGATCAATAATACGGTCATTTTTGAATGGCCCTCTATCATTCACGCGCACGATGACAGAGCGTTTAGTCTCCGGATTAGTGACGCGCACATAGCTGGGAATGGGCAGAATGGTATGTGCGGCGGTCATGCCGTACATGTCATACTGTTCACCGCTAGAAGTTTTTTGCCCGTGATAACGCCGCCCATACCAAGAGGCGATGCCGCTGGCCTTGTAAGGCTGAAATTCTGTCATGGGGGTGTAATCCACGCCCAAAGCCGAATACGGGCGGCTATTAGCAGGACGTATAGGTTCTACGCGGGGAACCGCGTCAGGAATAGCATCTATATTCTCCGGTGGATTGGCACCAGGACCATCGTCCAGGTAATAGCCACCTTTTTTAGGTGTATCTGGAGGAGTGACTGAGGGTTTTGCAGGAGTTTCCACTGCTGGCTTGACAGGGACGGGTTGCGTGTCTGGTGCTCCCCGCTCAATGACAGGGGCATTACCGCCCCCGCTCATTGTCCCGCAACCGCTCAGCAATAGTACCAAAACCGCCACAACCCCATACGTCCCAAGTCTCACGTTTCTCTCCTTACAAGTATTCAAGACGACACCAATTTTTTGTGCGTTTGTATGCTCATCAAAATGCCAAAACCTATCATTAGTGTTACCAGCGAAGTCCCACCATAGCTAATCAAGGGCAAAGGAACGCCCACTACTGGCAGAATGCCGCACACCATACCCATGTTAACGAACGCATAGGTGAAGAAGGTGAGGGTGATACTGCTGGCTAATAGACGACCAAACAAGTTTTGGGCATTGGCGGCAATGATCATTCCGCGTCCGATAATCAACAGGAATAACAAGGCTAGTAAGACCACGCCTAACAAACCAAACTCCTCGCCAAATACGGCGAAGATGAAATCGGTGTGGCGTTCAGGCAGAAAATCTAGCCGAGATTGCGTACCGTTGAGCCAGCCTTTACCCGCCAACCCGCCAGAACCCATGGCTATCATCGCCTGTATCGTGTGGTAACCCGCTCCCAAGGGATCTTGGCTGGGATCCAGCAAAATCAATACGCGCTTGCGTTGATAATCGTGCAACATCGGCCACACAAAAGGTATGGCAGCGGCGATGGTCAGGCCAATACCGAGCATGAAGCGCCAGCTTAAACCGACAAAAAATAGTACATAAAAACCAGAGGCACCTATCAACAAGGCGGTGCCTAAATCCGGCTGTTTGGCGATGAGCCCTACAGGTAAGATGAGCAGCACTGCGGCGAGAAGATAATCCGACCAGCGGATAGCATCTTCGCGTTTGGCGAAATACCAAGCCAACATCAGCGGCATGGCCAGCTTCATGATTTCAGACGGCTGTATGGTGGCAACCCCCAAATTCAGCCAGCGCCGTGCGCCATGACTGGTCTCACCAACCAGAGTTACTCCTACCAGCAGCAGCAGTCCCAACACATACAAGGGTAAGGCTGCGATTTCTAAACGCTGCGGCGAAATGTTGGCGAACAGGCACATACAACTGAAGGCGATAAGTAAGTTCAGCCCCTGCTTTGCCATCAAGCCCGCACTTTGGCCAGATGCGCTGTAAAGTACGATCAAGCCTATCAGCATCAGCAATAGCAGCATGCCAAACAAAGTTTGGTCTAGGTGTTTGGTGATGTGTTGTATCCAGCGTGATAGCAGATGTTTAATCATGAGGAGTCTCTACTGGAATATCTGGAACGGTCACTCCGCTAGACTCTTCTGCTTCAGGGAAGGTTTTCACTGGAGTTTTTCCCAACAAATAATAATCCATTACTTGGCGTGCGATTGGCCCAGCTGCTGAGCCGCCATGACCGCCGTTTTCCACGATGACTGCCAGTGCTATTTTGGGAGTGTCCGCCGGGGCGTAGGCAATAAACCAAGCGTGGTCGCGGTGATATTCATCAATTGCGCTGGCATTGTATTTTTGACCCTGTGCGATGCCTATCACTTGAGCGGTGCCGGTTTTTGCGGCGATGCTATAAGGCGCACCCGCACCAATACTGGCCGCAGTGCCACCAGGCTGGGTGACATCGGTCATGCCCAATCTTACTAATTCTAAATTAGCTGCGCTAACCGGGATGCGATCCAGTGTTTCTAAGGGTAGCGGGCGGATTACACCCGTGACGCTGTCACGTATGCTGGATACCAAGTGGGGTTTAACGCCTACGCCGTTATTGGCCAACATGGCAGTGGCGTAAGCGAGTTGCATGGGGGTGACCAAGGTGTAACCTTGACCAATGCCGGTAATCACGGTTTCACCCGCGTACCAGTCTTGTTTATAGCGCTTTTGTTTCCAGGCTGGTGTGGGCAGAAGGCCTGATCGCTCGCCGTCAATATCAATGCCGGTTATTTTGCCAAAGCCAAAATGGCTGACAAAAGCGGTGAGTTTATCAATGCCTAAGTCTTGCGCTAGCCCATAGAAAAAAGTATCGCAAGACACGGCAATGGCTCGGCGCATATCTACATGGCCATGACCCTCTGGTTTCCAGTCTCGATAACGATGGCTTCCACCCAAACTAAAGTAGCCAGGGTCGGAAATGCTGAACGGAGGTACGCGTTTGTTGTTTTCCAACCCGGCTAGAGCGACAAAAGGCTTGAATGTAGAGCCAGGAGGGTAAGCGCCTTTTAGTGGCCGGTTGATCAAGGGTTTATCGCGTGACAAATTGAGCATCTTCCACGTATCCTGATCTATCCCATCCACGAATAAATTGGGATCAAAAGTGGGCATACTGACGAATGCCAACACTTCTCCATTAGCAGGATTGATGGCTACCAATGCGCCACGGCGCTCACCAAATGCCTGTTCGGCAATTTCTTGCAACTTGTTGTCTATGGAAAGAATCAAATTATTGCCTGGAACCGGTGGCGTGTTAGCGAGTACACGCACAGCGTGCCCATCCGCGTCTACTTCTACTTGCTGGAAGCCAGTGATGCCATGTAATTCACGTTCGTAGTGTTGTTCCAGCCCACCTTTGCCAATATGGTCAGAACCTTTGTAATTGGAAAGCTCGTCGTTATCCTCAAGTTTGCTTAAATCGGCTTCGTTGATGCGGCTAATGTAGCCCGTCAAATGTGAACCTTGCTTACCAAAAGGGTAGTTTCTGAATAAGCGTGAGCGTATCTCAACCCCGGGAAAGCGGTAGTTATTTACCGCGAATCGCGCAGCTTCCATCTCATTTAATCTGACACGGATCGGTACGCTTTCAAAATTACGGCTTTCTTGCCGAAATTTGTTAAACAGTTTTCGGTCGTTGCTGGTAATGCTAATAAGTTTTGCAAGTTCGTCTATGGTTTGATTGACGTTACCCGCTTTAGAAGGTGTAATTTCCAAAGTATAGACAAAGAAATTCTCCGCCAAGACCACACCATTGCGATCCAAAATCAGGCCGCGATTGGGGACTACCGGCACAAGAGAGATACGATTGTTTTCCGCTAGCGTTTGATAATGGTCGTAGCGCAATACCTGTAAAAAAGTCAGGCGCGTAAGCAATGTGCCAAACGCCAGCAAAATCAGGACAGAAGCTATGATTAAGCGAATGCGGTATTGCCGTTGTTCTTGTTGAGAGTTGTTAAGAGCGAACATGGGAATCTAACCCTAACCCCGGTTTTCGTCGCCGCTAACTTTGATTTTTGAATAAATCACCAGTTGCCATAGCATGATACCGGTCACGCTAGGCAAGAAGTAAGTCCAAGCGGATGGCTGATCTCCGCCAAACAACTTGACAATTAGTAGCACAATTTGCGCGATGATGAGCAAGGCAAAAACAAAGCCCGCTTGTTGCAGACGATTGAATAGCGTGACGCGGCGCTGATACATCAAGGCCAAAAAGGCAGCCACGATGTAGGCTAGTGCGTGTTGGCCAAACAGGCTGCCGTCAGCTAAATCTATCACTATGCCCATCATCCACGCCATGCCTACGTTACAAGAGTAAGGCGCGCGTATCAGCCAATACAGCAACACCAGCAATACAAAGTCTGGTCGGAAAGTCAGGCCAACTCCTGCCCAGGGAAGCAAATAGAGAAGCAAACCCAGTAGGAGCGAACCATAAATTTCCAGACTACTGCCGGGGCGCATGAGATGCCTTTTTGGTGATGGGGCTGGGGGGTGTTATTAAAGAGCCAGTAATAATCAGCACTTGTCGCCTGCGGTCTGTACCAGCGGCTGGGGTACAGATGATGTGGGCAAAAGGTGAATTTGGGTCACGTTCAATGCGAGTTACGACGGCTACGGTCAAGCCTTCAGGGTAGGTGTTGTCTATGCCGGAGGTCATCAGTTTGTCGCCCTCCTTGATGTCCACGCTGGTAGGGAGGTAAGGTACATAGAGCGTGTTGTCACGTCCATGCCCAAAAGCAATTGCACGTAAGCCATTACGCGCGACTTGTACAGGAATGACTAGGCTCTTGTCAGTTATTAGGGTGACTTCGCTGGTGAAGGGATATACCCGCGTTACTTGGCCGATGACACCGAAACCGTCCACCACTGCTTGCCCGGGAGCGACACCTTGCTGAGTACCAATGTTGACTTCCACCTTGTGTACGAAAGGGTCGCGTCCGGTGTGCAGAATTTCAGCCAGTTCGGTGCTGGGTTTGAGTTTCTGGCGTGCTTCAAATAACGAGCGCAGATGGGCGTTTTCGGCTTCGGTGTTGGTGAGGCGCTGTAGGTCTAGCGCCTGATTCATGGCGAATGTTGTTAGGCGAGCATTCTCTTGAGTTAATGTTTTTTGGTCAACAAAATAACTGTTCACATGACGGTATATTCTTACCGGAGCAGAAGCAACCAATTCCAAGGGATACAGCAAAGTAGCAAAGCCTTGGCGCACTTCGTTCAGGTAATGTAGGCGGGAATCCACCGCCATGAGTACGATGGATAGAGCGGAAAAAAATATCAGGCGTGCAAATGGGCTGGGACCGCGTACAAAAAAAGCTTGGGGGGGGTGTTGTTGGACGGTAACGCGTCGAATCATCGCCAGTTAGCCTCGTCGGGCAGTATGCACAAAGTATGAAAGTGAATAGGAATACCCTTATTCACTGGCAAATACGTCTCCCAGCTTGTCCATTTCCTCCAACGCGCGACCACTACCGCGAACCACGCAGGTGAGCGGCTCTTCGGCGATAATGATAGGCAAACCAGTTTCTTCCTTTAACAGCAAATCCAAATCGCGCAACAATGCGCCGCCGCCGGTAAGCACCATGCCGCGCTCGGCAATGTCTGCGCCTAATTCGGGCGGGGTTTGTTCGAGTGCGGATTTGACCGCACTGACGATACTGTTGAGGGGTGTGGTAAGAGCTTCTAAAATCTCATTGGAGGAAATGGTAAATTTGCGAGGCAAGCCTTCTGCCAAGTTACGGCCTGTAACTTCCATCTCGCGTACTTCACTGCCGGGGAAGGCAGATCCAATTTTCTTTTTGATGAGTTCGGCAGTGGGTTCAGAAATCTGCATACCGTAGTTGCGGCGGATGTAGTCGATAATCGCTTCGTCGAAACGGTCGCCCCCCACGCGCTCGGATTTGGCATATACCACGCCACCCAATGAAATCACGCCGACTTCTGTCGTGCCGCCACCAATATCCACCACCATGGAGCCGGTTGCATCGGCTACGGGAAGATCTGCACCGATAGCTGCTGCCATCGGTTCCTCAATTAAAAACACTTGTCTTGCACCGGCACCGATGGCGGATTCACGAATCGCACGGCGCTCTACTTGGGTAGAACCATAAGGCACGCAAATGATGATGCGCGGATTAGGCGAAAACATACGGGACTCGTGCACCTTGCGGATGAAGTACTTGAGCATTTGCTCGGTGATAGTGAAGTCGGCAATCACGCCATCTTTCATCGGGCGGATTGCTTGAATGGAGGCGGGTGCTTTGCCCAACATGCGCTTGGCTTCTGTGCCCACGGCAAGTATAGTTTTTTTGCCCCCAGGGCCTGGTTCGCGGCGTAGTGCCACAACTGAAGGTTCGTCGAGTACGATACCTTTGCCACGCACATAAATCAGTGTGTTAGCGGTACCTAGGTCAATTGCGAGATCGTTAGAAAAGTAGCTGCTTAAAAAACCAAACATTGTGTAGTTATCCTGAAGGTGCGTGCCGCAACAGTTGTGCGGCTGAAGATGTTGAATAAACCGCGCTATAATACAGCATATTGCTTTGAAATTTAAGAACTACAGCCATGTCACTCACAATTCAGGACGTAAAACGTATCGCCCATCTGGCCCGTATTGAAGTCACCGAAACCGAAGCCCAAGCCACCCTCAGCAAACTCACGGGCATTCTGGGTTTGATCGAGGAAATGCAGGCAGTGGATACCACCGGCATCACCCCTATGTCGCATTCGCAGGATGTAACGCAAAGACTGCGTTCAGATGTAATCACTGCAACCAATCAGCGAGAAGCATTCCAGAAAATTGCACCAGCCGTCGAAGGTGGTTTGTATTTAGTCCCGAAAGTCATCGAGTAATGATTAACCAAAGCCTTAAACAATTGGCCGCAGCGCTCGCGACCAAGCAAATTTCTAGTGTCGAATTAACCCAGTTGTTTCTTGATCGCATCAAGAGGCTCAATCCAGAGCTGAATGCCTACATCACGCTGGATGAAGCAAAAACACTGGCGCAAGCCAAGCTTGCCGATGCCCGTATCGCAAATGGCGAGGCAACTTCAGTGACAGGCATTCCATTCGCACAGAAAGACATCTTTTGCGCCAAGGGTTGGCGTACCACTTGCGGGTCTAAGATGCTGGAAACCTTCATCGCACCTTACGATGCCCATGTCATCACCCAATTCGACAATGCCGGCGCGGTTAATCTGGGCAAGACCAATATGGACGAGTTTGCCATGGGGTCTTCCAACGAAACCTCGTATTTCGGTAAGGTCAAAAATCCGTGGGATAAGGAACGCGTACCCGGTGGTAGTTCCGGCGGTTCTGCCGCCGCCATGGCAGCGCGTCTGTGTGCAGCCGCAACGGGCACCGATACCGGCGGCTCCATACGCCAGCCAGCTTCCCTGTGTGGTTTCACCGGCCTCAAGCCAACCTATGGCGTGGTGTCACGCTATGGCATGATCGCCTTTGCCTCGTCACTCGACCAAGCTGGGCCGATGGCCAAGAGCGCCGAAGACTGTGCCGTGATGATGAACGTGATGGCGGGTTTCGACGAACGCGATTCCACCAGTCTGCAACGTGAAAATGAAGACTACTCACGTGACCTGAACAAGCCTCTGGCTGGCCTGAAAATCGGCTTGCCCAAGGAGTATTTCGCTGAAGGCCTGAGCGCGGAAGTGGCAGTGGTGGTGCAGGAAGCGATTGCCCAATATCGAAAACTAGGTGCAGAAACTGTGGATATCAGTCTGCCCAACACTCGGCTTTCCATCCCCGTGTATTACGTCATTGCCCCCGCCGAAGCCAGTTCCAACCTGTCGCGCTACGATGGCGTACGCTACGGTCATCGCGCCGCTGAATATACCGACCTGCTGGATATGTACTGCAAGAGCCGTGCCGAGGGTTTTGGCGCGGAAGTCAAACGCCGTATCCTGATCGGTACCTATGTGCTGAGTGCTGGCTATTACGATGCTTACTACCTCAAAGCCCAGCAGATTCGGCGTTTGATTGCGCAGGATTTCGAAGCAGCCTTCAATCAATGCGATGTCATCATGGGGCCTTCGGCACCCGGTACTGCCTTCAAGATCGGCGAAAAGGCCGATGATCCAGTGTCCATGTATCTGCAAGATATCTACACCATCGCTGTGAATCTCGCCGGCTTGCCCGGCATGAGCATTCCCGCTGGTTTCGCCAACAAGCTACCGGTTGGTTTGCAGATCATAGGCAACTATTTTGACGAAGCGCGCATGCTCAATGTGGCGCATCAATATCAGCAAGCAACAGACTGGCATACCAAAATGCCGGAAGGAATCTAATCATGCAGTGGGAAGTCGTGATCGGGCTGGAAACACATACTCAGCTTCAAACCAACACTAAAATTTTCTCTGGTGCTTCCATTAAGTATGGCGCTGAGCCTAATACCCAAGCCGATGCAGTGAGTATCGCCCTGCCCGGCGTGCTACCTGTGCTGAATGCTGAGGCGGTTAAGTGCGCGATCAAGTTCGGCTTGGCGGTGAATGCCGAAATCGCGCCGCGATCGGTATTTGCACGCAAGAATTACTTTTATCCAGACCTGCCAAAAGGTTACCAAATCAGCCAATATGAGCTTCCTGTAGTGGGAAAGGGTTCAATGACCATTCAGGTTGGCGACGAAGAAAAGACTATACGTATTACCCGCGCCCACTTGGAAGAGGACGCAGGTAAATCCGTGCACGGTGCACAAGAAGGCATGTCTGGGATTGACCTCAACCGCGCTGGAACGCCGTTATTGGAAATTGTCACTGAACCTGATATGCGCTCTGCCGCGGAAGCCGTGGCCTACGCCAAAAAACTGCACGAGCTAGTGCAATGGATAGGGATTTGCGATGGCAACATGCAAGAAGGCAGCTTCCGTTGCGACGTCAACGTGTCTGTGCGCCCCAAGGGTAGCGACAAGCTGGGCACGCGCCGCGAGATCAAGAACCTCAACTCGTTCAAATTCATGCAACAGGCGATTGAGTACGAAACCCAATGGCAGATCGACACGCTGGAAGACGGCGGCACCATTCACCAAGCCACGGTATTGTTCAATCCTGATACGGGCGAAACGCGGGCGATGCGCAGCAAGGAAGAAGCCAACGATTACCGTTATTTCCCAGACCCTGATTTGCTGCCGTTGGCGGTGTCGCAGGCGGATATTGATAAAGTGAAGGTCACCATGCCGGAGTTGCCGGAGGCGATGAAAGCGCGTTTTGAGCAGCAATATGGCTTGTCGGCTTATGACGCGAGCGCTTTGACGGCCTCTAGCGAAATTGCCGCTTATTTTGTCGCAACCACCAGCGCCTTGAATGGCGATGCAAAATTAGCCGCCAATTGGGTGATGGGCAGCGTGTCTGCCAAATTGAACGAAGCGGATTTAGCTTTTGCAAACTGCCCAGTGAGCGCAGAAGCACTCGCCAGCTTGCTCAAGCGCATTGCCGACAACACCATCTCCAACAACGCCGCCAAACAAGTGTTTGAAGCGATGTGGGCGGGCGAGGGTGATGCCGATGTTCTCATCGAGCAGAAAGGCCTAAAACAAGTCTCGGATTCCGGCGCGATTGAAGCTATTGTAGATGAAGTGTTAGCCGCCAATGCTGCAATGGTGGCAGAGTACAAAGCGGGTAAGGAAAAAGCGTTTAACGGGCTGGTGGGGCAATGCATGAAAGCCAGCAAAGGCAAGGCCAATCCGGCGCAGGTCAACGAGATACTCAAGAAAAAACTAGCCTAAGTTCTTTCTGGCTTTAGCGATAGCCTTTTTCACCTGCTCCGGCGCGGTGCCGCCAATATGACGGCGGGTGGCGAGTGAACCTTCTGGGGTGAGAATGGCGTAAACGTCTTTTTCCACCAACTTAGAAAATTTGTGTAATTCTTCCAGTTTCAAGTCCGCCAAATCGCAACCTTTAGCCTCCGCATGGTGTACCGCTTTTGCCACCACTTCGTGAGCATCGCGGAACGGCACGCCTTTTTTCACTAAGTAGTCCGCCAAATCTGTCGCCGTGGCAAAGCCTTCCAGCACCGCGCTACGCATCGCTTCTTTATTCACTTTAATGCCGCGCAGCATATCGGCATAGATGGTGAGCGTATCCAGCAACGTATCCACGGTGTCGAACAGCGGTTCCTTGTCTTCCTGATTATCCTTGTTGTAGGCCAGCGGCTGACCTTTCATCAGGGTGAGTAGCGCCACCAGATTGCCGTTGACGCGTCCAGTTTTACCTCTTACCAGCTCCGGTACGTCCGGGTTTTTCTTCTGCGGCATGATGGAAGAGCCGGTGCAATAGCGGTCAGCGATATCCACAAAACCGAAGCGCGGGCTTGACCAAAGAATCAGCTCTTCCGAGAAGCGCGACAGGTGGGTCATGATAAGCGCGGCGGCGGCTGTGAATTCGATGGCGAAATCACGATCTGATACGGCATCCAGAGAGTTTTCGCATACGCCATCGAAGCCCAGAGTTTTCGCTACTAATTCGCGGTCCACCGGATAGCCACTTCCCGCCAAGGCAGCAGCGCCCAGCGGTAATTGGTTGATGCGTTTCCTGCAGTCCTGCAAGCGTCCAGCATCGCGTTTCAGCATCTCGAAATAGGCCATCAGGTGATGACCAAAGGTGACCGGTTGCGCGACCTGCAAATGGGTAAAGCCGGGCATCACGGTACCGGCGTGTTGTTCAGCTAGGTCGAGGATGGAAAGTTGCAACTTTTTAATGAGATCCAAAATATCGTCTACCGAAGCACGTAACCATAGACGCACATCGGTTGCCACTTGGTCGTTCCTTGACCGTGCTGTGTGCAGGCGCTTACCTGCATCGCCAACTTTGTCGGTGAGGCGTTTCTCGATGTTGAGGTGTACGTCTTCCAAATCCAGTAGCCACTCAAATTTTCCTGCACGGATTTCATCAAGAATTTCTGCCATACCACTCTTAATAGAGGCGAGGTCTTCGTTGCTGATAATGTTTTGTGCAGCGAGCATGGAAGCGTGCGCTAGTGAACCTTGAATATCGAATTCGGCCAGACGCTTGTCAAAATTAACCGAGGCCGTGTAACGCTTGACCAGCGCGTCCACGGGTTCGGAGAAACGACCGGACCAGACCTTATCTTTAGACATAGCAAAAATCCACTTTTTAAGTAGCGAAAGTATAAAGGAAATTCGGCCTTTTCTGTCTCCATGCTAAAATTGCCGTCATGACCCCCCCGAAAAAACTCGTTATTGCCTCGCGCGAAAGCGCCTTGGCGATGTGGCAAGCGCGCCATATTCAAAGCCTTTTGCAGGCTTTATATCCGAACACTCAAGTTGAGATTCTGGGCATGACTACTACCGGCGACCAGATACTGGATTCCCCGTTGTCACGCATCGGCGGCAAGGGTCTGTTTGTGAAAGAGTTGGAGCAGGCGTTGGCTGATGGCAGTGCCGACTTGGCCGTGCATTCCATGAAAGACGTGCCGATGAACATGCCGGAAGGCTTTATGTTAGCGGCTACCGGTGAGCGCGAAGACCCGCGCGATGCGTTTGTATCGAACGACTATAAAACCTTGGAAGATTTACCAGCAGGTAGCGTGGTGGGTACTTCCAGCCTACGCCGTCAGAGCCAATTGATGGCGCGATTTCCGCATCTGAAAATTGAATCTTTACGCGGTAATTTGCAAACTCGTTTACGCAAACTGGACGAAGGCCAATACGCTGCGATTATTCTGGCCGCTGCTGGGTTGATTCGGCTGGGGTTGGAGTCGCGCATCGCTAATCTGATAGCGCCTGACAAAAGCATTCCCGCTGTGGGGCAAGGCGCATTAGGCATAGAGATTTGTACTGGGCGCGACGATCTGTTGGCGCTGTTAGCACCCCTGAATCATCCCGAAACAGAAGCCTGTGTATTGGCCGAACGTGCCACCAGCCGAGCATTGGCCGGTAGTTGCACTGTACCATTGGGAGCGTACGCGACGATCAGCGATAATCTGCTCAACATTACGGGTTTTGTGGCAAGTGTGGATGGCAAGAAAATCGTGCGTGCGCAAGTGCAAGGCTCACCGCAACAAGCGGAAATCATCGGCCAGCAGCTAGCCGCAGCAATGGTAGCACAAGGGGCAGATAAAATTCTCGCCGCGCTAGAACATTGATGGGCGAGCAAAGCTGGAGGCTAACTTTACTCAATCGGCGCATGCTGATTTGCATCTTCACTGGCTTTAGCTCCGGCTTGCCGCTGTACATCCTCATCAGTTTACTACCCGCTTGGTTGCGATCCGAGCACGTTGATTTGAAATCCATCGGCCTGTTTGCGCTGATAGGTTTGCCTTTCACCTGGAAATTTCTGTGGGCACCACTGTTTGATCGTTATGTGCCTCCGTTGGGAAGAAGGCGCGGCTGGTTACTCATCACGCAAGTTGCTTTGTTGTTGAGCATTCCCGTGTTTGGTAATTTGCACCCGACACTGAGCTTGTGGACGATTGCCTATCTGGCGACCTTGGTGGCCTTTTTTTCCGCTTCGCAAGACATCGTGCTGGATGCCTATCGCCGCGAATTGTTGCCTGATATTGAGTTAGGGCTGGGTAGCGCGATACACGTCAACGCTTACAAAATCGCAGGGTTGGTACCGGGTTCGCTGTCACTGATTCTGGCCGATCATCTACCGTGGAATACGGTATTTCTCATCACCGCCTTGTTCATGTTGCCCGGCTTGGGAATGACATTGATGGTGAAAGAGCCAATCCTCGCTAGTAGTGCACCCAAAACTTTGCATCAAGCCGTGGTAGAGCCATTCCACGAGTT
>JAIOOY010000048.1 GCA_021414145.1 Methylophilales bacterium
CGCAAGTTACGCAATGCCACAAAACGCGATGAGTTTCTGTTGTACTACCAACCCAAGATAGAGATTGCTGACAACTCTATCAACGGTGCAGAGGCGCTCATTCGCTGGCATCCAGATGGGGAGGCTATAATTTCACCTGCCCGCTTCATCCCCGTGGCAGAAGAAACCGGGCTAATTGAAGAGATTGGTGACTGGGTGCTTAAAACCGCGTGTATGCAATCGCATGTATTTGCGAAAAAATTCGGACGGCCTATTCTGGTATCAGTCAATCTATCGCCGCGTCAGTTTTTGAAAAAGGGGGTCGCCAAACGCATCGCAGAAATCATTCATAGCACTGGTGCGGATCCTAGTTATATTGAACTGGAAATCACTGAAAGCGCACTCGCCGCAGATATGGTAGCGTTTATTGATACTCTGCACGAGCTCAAATCCATTGGTGTGAAATTAGCGATTGACGACTTCGGCACTGGCTATTCCAGCATGACTTACCTGAAAGACTTCCCGATTGACCGTCTGAAAATTGATCAAGGATTTGTCTATAACCTCGAAGAAACCCACGCCAACGAGGCCATTCTCAAAGCCATCGTCACCTTAGGTAAAAATCTTGGCTTGAAGGTCATTGCAGAAGGTGTTGAAACCGAATTTCAGCGCGACTATCTTATAAAGATCGGCTGCGACGAATTACAAGGTTATCTATACAGCAAACCAGTCGCATTTGAAGAGTTTCAAAATCTGGTACTGAATTACAAGCACTAAAACTGTTCGTCTTCGCGCAAATAGCGCCACTGCCCAAGTGGCAAATCTCCCAGCAGTACGCGTCCGATACGGATACGTTTCAAGCCCACAACTTTTAAGCCCACCAGTTCACACATACGGCGAATCTGGCGCTTTTTGCCTTCCATCAACACAAAGCGTAACTGGTCTTTATTTTGCCAACTGACTTGCGCGGGCTTTAAGGCTGCGCCATCCAACGACAGGCCGTGATTGAGCAGCGCCATATCCTTTTCCGACAACTGCCCCAGCACTCGCACCAGATACTCTTTATCCACCGCAGAGTCTTCCCCAATCAATTGCTTGGCGACACGACCATCTTGCGTCAGCACTAACAAGCCAGTGGAATCAATATCTAAGCGCCCAGCAGGTGCCATGCCTTTAGATTGCATTGGATGGAAAGTTAATAGTGACTGATCTTGGTCGTAACGATTTTCCGCCTTGAATAACACGGCAGCGGGTTTGTAGCCCTGCTCGGCTTGGCCGGAAACGTAGCCTATGGGCTTGTTGATGAGAATAGTAACGCGCGCCTGTTGGCTGGTTTCAGCGGCTTTATTGAGGGTGATTTTTTGGTTGGGATAGACTTTTGTGCCTAGCTCGCTGATTTTCACACCATCCACAAATACCCAACCACGTTCTATGTAGCCATCCGCTTCACGCCGTGAGCAAATGCCAAGCTCGGACATGCGCTTGGACAAGCGGATTTTTTCTAAGTCAGTCATGGATAACTAGAATGTTAGGAAGTTTTAATATGTGAGTGGGCGTAATGAAGAGCACGGGGCTAGGAACGCAGGAACCGGATATTCAAGAAGATTCCGAACACAGCGATTATTGCAGCTGTGTAACAAAAGATTGATCAGCCCCCTAGCCTCAACTTCTTTAACGAAGATTTTTGCTGTTAATAATCCCTTCCCAATCAATTTTATAAGGTTCCACGGGCCCGGTAGCAGCTGCGTAAATGGCTAACCCAAGTATCGCGGCCAACATCACCAATATCAACGGTGTGTAATTGCGGCGCGGCCTGCGGAATGAGGCCTCAATCACAGCGCGCGATTGACGATAAGCGAGAATTTCTGGGGATTCTTCCACTTTGCGGCGGTCTTCCTTATTGCCGCGCAATGCCGCCCATTTTGCCGCCACTTCGGCCTCTTCCAAAGTCCGTCGATCTGGCGCTTTGCGCTCATCCAACCAACGTACCGCAGCTTTTAAGCGGTCAGCACGCCATTCCGGATCTTCGGCTTTTTCACCAGCGCCGGCTCCAATGAGTAAATTGACGGCATTCTTTAAGGACTCTACTTCATTAGGATTGTTCCAGCCGTGGGTATCCAAGCTAACTTCATCACCTTCACGTATTCTCCCCAGCACCATGTGCTGGGCGATAAGCACGTCAGGAAAAGACCCGATAATTTCGCCGTCCCGACGCAAAAACCAAACTTGATAGCCTTCCATGCCGATTTCTCCTCTTAAATTTCACCCTTGCGTGCTTTATCTATAATCCAAATCAGCGTTTCTTCCAATTCTTTGGCTGCTTTAAGTGCCCGCTCAGTCGGATTTTTGATGTATTGTAAGTCAAAACTAGGTCGGTCGAGCGCCACATAGAGTTGCCCTTGTTTTTCATAAATCGCAATGCGGCACGGCGCAAACACTGCAAATTCAGGGTGATCCAGCAAAATCTCCGCTCCCAACCCTAAATTGCAATAGCTACGCACCTCCATCACTCCCTGAGGCAAACCTCGCGCCTGCATATGTTCGCCCAGAGGAAAGGTTGCCGGGCTGACGAAATTCTTACCTTCTGCCGCCGTCTTCATGCTCAATACGACATCATCATAACTCACCCCGGGCTCAACTTTCACCTCATAAATGGGTGAGCTTGGGTCTATGGGAGGCAATGGTTCCGCAGCCTGCACCAGAAAGCTGAGCAGGCTCAAAGCCACTATAAGTGCTAATTTTTCCATTTTGGTCTTTACTTAAAATCACCTATTTAAATGCCGCGTTTACCGCAACACGGCTCAAATGCGGTGCGATAAGGCCGATAAAGTCATACAGAAAACCGCGTAGATACATATCGCGCCGCACGCCAAGATACGTCGTACTATCAGGAAATAAATGCGCAGCCTCCAGCATGGCGAGATTCTTGTCGCGTTCAGCGTCATACGCCATTTGCGCCAGCAATCCCACGCCCAAACCCATTTCCACGTAAGTTTTAATCACATCAGAATCTATGGCAGTGAGTACGATATTAGGTTCTAGCCCTGCTAATTCAAACGCACGACGCACCGTATTGCTACCGGCAAAGCCCAAGTCATAAGTTACCACCGGATAACTCGCCAGTTTTTCTAGGCTGAGTGGCACATCCTTCAAAATTGCATGCCCATAAGGTGCTACTACACAGCGATTCCATGTATAACAAGGCAAGGCCACCAAGTCAGGATGCTCAGCGATGGCTTCGGTAGCAATACCTATATCTGCTTCACCCTTGACTATCATCTCTGTCACTTGCGCAGGGTTGCCCTGATGGATATGCAATTTGATATTGGGATAACTTTCGACAAAGCCTTTAATGGCCGGTGGCAAGCGGTAGCGCGCCTGGGTATGGGTGGTAGCAATGGTTAAGCTGCCTTCAGTATCACGGGTAAAATCATCGCCCACGCGCTTGATATTTTCCACCTCGCGCAGCATGCGTTCGGCCATCTCTAAAACGACTTTTCCAGGCTCAGTAATGCCGGTTAAACGCTTACCGCTTCGGTGAAAAATCTGCAAACCCAACTCTTCTTCGAGCAATTGAATCTGTTTGCTTACTCCAGGCTGCGAAGTGTGTAAGGCCTCCGCCGCCGCAGAAACATTGAGATTCTGGCGCGAGACTTCGCGGATATAACGCATTTGATGTAGTTGCATTTAAATCGTTAGTAGATAGTCGTTAGTTGGAAGTTAAACCCCATAGCACTTACGTGCCAATCTTTATAACTATTAGGAATAACGTAGAATAACATATTCTTATCTCACATCAAGCCCGCCTGCTATAGTGGCGGCCTTCCTCAAACGGTTCAGGAATCATGGATATCGGTTATATCGCATCTGGTTTTTTAGTCGGGCTACTGGTCGGCTTGACTGGCGTGGGTGGTGGTTCGCTCATGACCCCGATCCTACTTCTGATTTTTAACGTCAAGGCCGCCGTCGCGGTAGGCACCGATTTGTTATATGCGTCCATTACCAAATCTGTTGGTATCGTCGCGCATGGCAAGCTCGGTAATATTGACTGGCGCATTGTCGGTCTTCTAGCAGCAGGCAGCGTGCCAGCCGCCATCATCACAACGATAACTCTGATGCAGATGGGCACCGCGTCTGAAGAGGTTGTCCACAGCATCAAGTTCTGGCTAGGAGTCGCGTTACTGCTCACTTCCATCTCTGTGCTGTTTCGACAAGAGTTGATGCGCCTCAATAAAAACGAACATCTGGTGCCGCACAAGTTCGTGCCGGCCGCTACCGTCTTGCTGGGGCTGGTGCTCGGTTTTCTGGTGACCCTGACCTCCGTTGGTGCAGGCGCTTTGGGCGTGACTGCCCTGCTCATTTTGTACCCAAAAATTCCAGTGAATAAAATTGTGGGTAGCGATGTGGCTCATGCTGTGCCGCTGACGCTGGTCGCCGGTTTGGGCCATGCCAGCATGGGAACGGTGAATTACAGCTTGTTGGGTATGCTGCTGATTGGCTCCATCCCCGGCATCTGGATAGGTAGCCATATGACCACCAAGATCAGCGAACAATGGGTACGAAATGTACTCGCATTGATTCTCGTTTATGTAGGCCAAAAGCTGGCATTTCCCCAGTTGCCTCAAGCACTGGGGCTGATCATTTTGTTGAGTGTTGCTTTGCTCAAACACTGGCTGGACAGCCGCCTTGCAAGCAGTGCTAACGGCAAATAATTATTTGGTTAACTTCATTCTTTAGGCATCTATTTTTATGTACATCTACGACGACATAGACCAGCGACTTGTTGACGAGCGCGTAGCGCAGTACCGCGATCAGACACGTCGTTTTCTGGCTGGAGAACTGAGCGACGACGAGTTCCGTCCCTTGCGCCTGCAAAACGGCCTGTACATCCAGCGTCATGCCCCCATGCTGCGTATCGCCGTGCCTTACGGCATGCTATCTTCAAGACAGCTACGCAAACTCGGCGACATCGCCAAGCGCTATGACCGTGGTTATGGGCATTTCAGTACCCGCCAGAACCTGCAACTCAATTGGCCCAAGCTGGAAGATACTCCCGACATTCTCGCCGAATTGGCAACTGTAGAAATGCATGCCATCCAGACTTCGGGCAACTGTATCCGCAACATCACCACAGACCAATTCGCTGGCGTAGCTCCAGATGAAGTGGTTGACCCACGCGCCATGGCCGAGATACTGCGCCAGTGGAGCACCTTTCACCCAGAATTTGCTTTACTGCCAAGAAAATTCAAGATTGCCGTATCCGGCACCAAACAGGATCGTGCCGTGGTGCAAATGCACGATATCGGCATGGAGTTTTATCTGGATGCCCACAACAAATTAGCCATCAAAGTGTGGGTTGGAGGCGGTCTGGGACGCACACCGATACTGGGCTCCGTCATTCGCGAACATCTCGAATGGCAACATGCCCTGACCTATTGCGAAGCCATTATTCGTACCTACAACCTCTACGGTCGTCGCGATAACGCTTACAAAGCGCGCATCAAGATATTGGTCAAAGCATTGGGAATAGAGGAATTCAAAAAACAAGTCGAGGCCGAGTGGGCGCACTTGAAAGACGGCCCTAACACGATCACCGAGGCTGAGTTGTCGCGCGTGGCCAAGCATTTCGAGCCTATGCCCTATGAAACCCTACCAGCCCACGATTCCAGTTTTGATAGCGCCATCGCAAGCAATCCGGCCTTCGCTGCTTGGGTGAAACGCTGCGTGCATCCACATAAGACAAGTGGCTATCGTGCAGTGACCTTATCGCTGAAGAAACACGGACAAGCACCGGGCGACGCAACCTCTGAACAAATGCACACAGTCGCCGACTTGGCTGATGAATACAGCTTTGGCGAACTGCGCGTGTCGCATGAGCAGAACTTGATTCTGGCTGACGTGAAGCTCAGTGAACTCTTTGCGCTGTGGGAAAAAGCGCGTACCAAAGGATTGGCAACACCTAACATCGGCCTGCTCACCGACATCATCTGCTGCCCTGGCGGCGATTTCTGCTCACTCGCCAACGCCAAGAGCATCCCGATTGCCACCGCCATTCAAGCACAGTTTGATAACCTAGATTATCTGCACGACATCGGCGATATTGAAATCAACATCTCTGGCTGCATGAATGCCTGTGGTCACCATCACATCGGCCACATCGGCATTTTGGGTGTGGATAAAGATAGCGCTGAGTTTTACCAAGTATCCATTGGCGGCAAGCAAGGCAATGACGCCAGCATTGGCTCCGTGATAGGCCCTTCCTTTGCAGCAGAAGAAATGCCGGGAGTGATTCAAAAATTGATCGATGTCTATATCAAGGAGCGCACGCCGGAAGAGCACTTCATAGACACCGTGCGCCGCATAGGGCTTGCCCCGTTCAAAGCCCATGTGTACGAGAAGGAGTCCGCCAATGTCTAATTTAATCAAGGGCAATGCTATTGCAACTGACGAATGGACTATTGTTCAGCTTCCAGCGGCGAAGGAGGAAGTGCGTAAGCAAGCAGGTAAAGTGGTGCTGTTCAAGCTCACCGGCGAGGATCTGCCTACCTCTGAGCAAGTCGCTATCACCGTAGTACCTGCAAGCGGCAAGATACTGGTGCCATTGGCCGTTTGGCTAGCGCGCAAGGCTGAATTTACCGACCGCCTGAACCAAGGCAAAATCGGCATCTGGCTGGCCACCCACGAACCATTGGAACTACTGGCAACCACTGATTTGAACCTGTTCCCAGTCATCGCCGTGTACGTCGAACGCTTTCCTGATGGACGAATCTTCTCACTGGGCAACCTGTTACGCACACGTTACGGCTATAAAAATGAACTGCGCGCCTTTGGCGATGTACTGCGTGACCAATTGTTTTTCCTCAAACGCTCCGGCTTTGATAGCTACCTGATTCGTGCCGACCGCTCGGCGGAAGATGCGCTGGCCGGATTGCGTGACTTTTCCGAGCCCTATCAAGGCGCAGTGGATAACACGCAACCAGTATGGCGGCGTTATAGTCGTCAGGCCGCACATCCGCAACCGAAAAAGGTAGCCCCTAGTCACGCTACCGCAGGAGATTTGGATTGAGTCTGGAATCAAAAATCAATGCGACCTTAGCGCTATTAAAACGGGTAGAGCGCGATTTCTCGCCCGCGACGCTGGCCAGCAGCTTGGGGGCGGAGGATATGGTGCTGACCGACCTGATTGCCAAACACGCCCCCGGCATCAGCATTTTTTCGCTGGATACCGGCAGGCTCAACCCGGAAACCTACGATTTGTTAGCCAAGGTGCAAGCCACTTATGGCGACAAAGTCACGCTAAAAGTGTTCTACCCTGAAGCACAAGTCATACAACTGTTTGTGGAAAAGAATGGCATCAACGCCTTTTATGACTCTGTAGAAAACCGCAAAGCCTGTTGTGGTATCCGCAAAGTTGAGCCGCTGAATCGTGCACTTAAAGACCACAAGGCATGGATCACCGGCATGCGTCGCAGCCAATCTGCTGACCGCGCCAATCTGGCTTTTGAAGAAAACGACGCAGACCACGGCATGGTCAAGTTCAATCCGCTGGCGGATTGGAGTGAAAAAGAAGTTTGGGAATATATACGCGGCAACAACGTGCCGTATAACGAATTACACGACAAGTTCTACCCCAGTATCGGCTGTGCACCATGTACTCGTTCTGTAGCCATGGGCGAAGACATCCGTGCCGGACGCTGGTGGTGGGAAGATGAATCCATGAAAGAGTGCGGCCTGCACGTAAAGAAACTATGACGACCCTGACTAAACGTACCCTGTCCCACCTTGACTGGCTTGAATCCGAGGCCATCTACATCCTGCGCGAAGTTGCCGGACAATGCTCCAACCCTGTATTGCTGTTCTCGGGCGGTAAGGATTCGCTGTGTATCCTGCGCCTGGCTGAAAAGGCCTTCCGCCCCGGACGCTTCCCCTTCCCCTTGATGCACATTGATACCGGCCACAACTACAAAGAAGTGGTGGATTTCCGCGACCAACGTGCGGAAGAACTGGGCGAACGCTTGATTGTACGTTCGGTGGAAGATTCGATGAAGCGCGGCAGCGTAGTGTTGAAGACGCCCGATGAACCACGCAACAAACACCAATCAGTGACATTGCTGGAAGCCATCGAGGAATTCGGTTTCGATTGCTGTATCGGTGGCGCACGCCGTGACGAAGAAAAGGCGCGTGCCAAGGAACGCATCATGAGCTTCCGTGACGAATTCGGCCAATGGGACCCCAAGAACCAGCGCCCGGAATTGTGGAATCTGTACAACGCCCGTTCACACAAGGGCGAGAACATTCGCGCCTTCCCCATCAGTAACTGGACGGAGATGGACGTATGGCAATACATCGAACGTGAAAAGCTGGAACTGCCTAGCATCTACTTTGCGCATCAGCGTGACGTAGTGATGCGCGGCGGTGCGATATTCCCTGTGAATGTGCCACTCGCCAACGGCGACGTCATCAATCAGCCCAAGCCGAACGAGCAAGTCATTAACATGCAGGTGCGTTTCAGAACCGTGGGTGACATCACCTGTACCGCGCCGGTGTTGTCCGATGCCGACACTACTGAAAAAATCGTCATTGAAACTGCGACGACCACCATTACCGAGCGCGGCGCCACCCGTCTGGACGACCAGACTTCGGATGCCTCAATGGAACTGCGCAAAAAAGAAGGTTATTTCTAATATGAGTAAGATCGAAAACCTGCCAACCCATAACGATAGCCTGCTGCGCTTCATGACCTGTGGCAGCGTGGATGATGGCAAGAGCACGCTGATAGGCCGCTTACTGTTTGATACCAAAACCATACTGGCCGATACCCTCACACAAATCACGCGCACCTCGGAGAAGCGTGGTTTGGAAGCCGTGGATTTATCCCTGCTGACCGATGGCCTGCAAGCCGAGCGCGAGCAAGGTATCACCATAGACGTGGCCTATCGCTATTTTTCAACCGGCACGCGCAAGTACATCATCGCCGACGCGCCGGGACATGAGCAGTACACCCGCAACATGGTGACCGCCGCCTCCACCGCCAACCTCGCCATCATCCTCATCGATGCGCGCAAAGGCGTATTGACACAGACTCGTCGCCATTCTTTTCTGGCACACCTGGTAGGCATTCCACACATCGTAGTAGCCGTGAACAAAATGGATCTGGTGGATTATGACCAAACCATCTACGACAAGATTTGTAGCGACTACCTCAAATTTGCCACCGAGATCGGCCTGCAACGCGACGGGCATGACATTAGCTTCATCCCCATGTCGGCGCTCAACGGCGACATGTTGGTAGATCGCGGTGATGCCATGCCCTGGTATACAGGTGAAACCATGCTGGAAAAGCTGGAAGCCGCACCGCCAGCGCATTCCGAACGCGCCGAGCAGTTCCGTTTCCCTGTGCAATTCGTGTGTCGTCCCCATGCTTCTGACAACCCGGAATTGCACGACTTCCGCGGGTTTATGGGACGTATAGAGTCGGGTGACATCGCTATCGGCGATTCCGTCTCTGTGCTGCCCTCCGGCTTGAGTTCCAAGGTCAAAGCCATTCAGATTGGTGAAGAGCAATTGCAGAGCGCCACTACTGAGCAATCCATTACTTTGCTGCTGGAAGACGAAATTGACACCTCGCGCGGCGACATGATCGTCAAGACCGGTCAATCACCGGAACCAGTGAAGCAAATCGAGGCCATGCTGTGTTGGCTTTCCGAAACACCGCTGTCCACGGCACGCACCTACATCGTGCGCCACACCACGCGGGAATCCAAAGCCAAGGTCGGCACCATCAGCTACAAAGTGGATGTTAATACGCTAGATCAACTCCCCGCAGATGGCCTTGCCATGAACGACATCGCGCGTATCAGCTTCAAACTGGCGCAACCGCTGATGGTAGATAGTTACATCACTAACCGCGCTACTGGGGCGTTCATTCTCATTGATGAATCAACGAATAACACGGTTGGCGCGGGCATGATCGTATAATTTTTTGAAGTGTATTTGAACTGAAACTGATAAAATCATGAAACTATTTTTTGGAGTAAAACCATGACCTATGTTGTGACCGAAAGCTGCATTCAGTGCAAATACACCGATTGCGTAGACGTATGCCCGGTAGATTGCTTCGTCGAAGGCCCTAACTTCCTGGCGATTAACCCTGACGAGTGCATAGACTGCAC
Organism: Methylophilales bacterium; assembly: GCA_021414145.1. Taxonomy (GTDB): domain Bacteria; phylum Pseudomonadota; class Gammaproteobacteria; order Burkholderiales; family Methylophilaceae; genus CAILHX01. The sequence goes on from JAIOOY010000048.1 coordinate 10,152, forward strand.
ACTGTGCGTGGCTGAGTGCCCGGTGGAAGCGATTTTTGCTGAGGACGACGTGCCGGCAGACCAGCAGGAATACATTGAGTTGAATGCGCGGTTGGCTAAGGTATGGCCGGTAATCACTGCGCGTAAAGAGCCGCTGTCGGATGCGGAAGCGCATAGCAAGATGACGGGGAAACGCGGGCTACTAGTGGAATAATTTTTTGCTGCTTTGTGAATAAAAAAGGAGGCCTCGGCCTCCTTTTTTATTCTGCCCATGCTGGCTAAAGCGACTGCTTATTCTTGTCCGATAGCCTCTGAATTAGACCATTCAATCCGTTCAGCTTCACTTCTTCAGAAAACTGTCCGCGATACATCGTGACCAAGCTTACCCCATCAATGATAACGTCATAGACCTTCCAATTATCCTCAATTTTTCCCAGCCTGTAATCCAGCGGAATAGGTGTACCGCTAGGCTGCACAATTTGAGTTTTAACTTTCACATCGCTATCGCCAGCCCCTGATTGCAACGGTTTATACTCAATGGTCTGGTCTCGGTATTTTGACAGCGCTGACGAATAGGTACGTACCAGCAAAGAGCGAAATTCAAACGTAAACTGATCCTGCTGTTGCTTGGAAGCGCTGCTCCAAGCCTGACCCAGCATTAGGCCCGACATACGATCAAAATCAAATTTTGTCGCTATTTTAGCTTCGACCAATTTGCCCATTTTATTCATGTCGCCATTCTTAACATCCTTGTTGGACTTAAGAATTTCTAAGACTTCATTGGCTGTATTTTGAACCATTGCGTCAGGCGACATCGTGTCTGCATTGACACCACTACTCAGCAATAGCACGAGCAATGCCGGAAGCATAATCCCGAGCTCTCTAATGTTCATTTATTGCACCTTCATAAAATTGAGGCGCGAATGTAACACAACTTACCAAATGACAGGAGGGTAATAATACCGTTAAGCCGCAACCAGCCGCCACAACGAGGTAATCTCAGCGGTACGAGCTTTGTGTAGGGGGTCAGTTGTATCTAACACCTTGGGAAAGTCAGAGAGAATCAGCCAACCTTCACCATCTGCCGTTAAATGCACTGCCAACCCACTCAAAAATCCACGCAACATGCGGCTTTCAAAGTCAAAAATCGCATGCTCCAACGGCGAGCTTGGGCGTGCTGGAACCCAGGGTGGATTGCACACTATCAGCGGAGCTTTACCTGAAGGAAAAAGATCGGTGGCGAGAATCTCGATTCGCTTGCTCAATCCAAGTCGAGTCACATTCTCATTGGCACACGCCAAAGCACGCGCATCTTGGTCTGTGGCCACAATGCGCTTCACGCCGCGTTTCGCCAAAACAGCGGCCAACACGCCCGTACCCGTACCGATATCAAAAGCCAACTCGGTGAACGGTAGCGGCGCTTCGTTCACTAGTGCTACATATTCGCCCCGCACCGGAGAAAACACGCCGTAGTGCGGGTGAATTTTGTTTTCTAACGCAACAATGTCCACACCTTTTTTACGCCATTCGTGTGCGCCAATCAGACCCAGAACTTCGCGCAAAGACACGACAGATGAGGCTTTAGCTTCACCATAAGCTTCTGCGCAAGCCGCACTCACATCGGGCGCTCGGCGCAATGGGATGCGGTAGTCGGTCTCCAGCGGCAGCAGCACCATGCCAAGGATTCTGGCGCGTTGCGATTGGCTTTGTCGGTGCAAATGGAAGGCCTCAGTAATGGTCACTTCAGCTTTGGGGGTTTTGCGGCGTGCAGTGTTGTCGATACGGCGTGAAAGCGCTTGCAGTAACTGCCGCGCGTTCTGGAAATCACCGCGCCACAGGATCGCTGTACCTTCACAAGCCAAACGATAGGCTGCATCCGCCGTGAGGGTGTCATCACCCACCAGTACTTTCTTGGGCGGAGCCACGCCGGCTTCAGAGCGCCATAGTGCAGATTGTGTTTTCCCCGCCTCGACCCAACTGAGTTGTTCAGACATGCGCCTGCCCGCTACCCGCCCATAAACGGCTTTTGCGTATCACCAACCAACCCAGTAAAAAATACCCCGTCATTGCCAGCGCCAAACCTGAAGGGTGATACCAGACCAGGGGTACGATCAACCCCGCCGAAACGGTGGAAAGAAACATTTGCACAAACGCCTGACCCGATGCGGCGGTACCACGAATATTGGGATGTCTGTCCAGCGCCGCGAGTGAGAGTATGGGCATGGCCAGTGCCATACCGATATTGAACAAAGCTACCGGGGCAATGTTGTACAGTGGACGTACCGGCAAGGTGAAACAAACGACGACATTGAGCAACGCCATCGCCCCCATCCAGCAATAGGCAATCTTGACCACCTTGCGCTGGGTGTATTTGCCCGCAGCGCGCTTTGCCAAGTAAGAACCAAACACCATGCCGCAAACAGTGGGAATGAACATCCAGCCGAATTGGTGTTGGTTAAAGCCCAAGTGCTTAATCAAAAACACCGGGGCGGCAAGGACGTATAGAAAGAAACCGGAAAAGTTAGCGCCGATGGCAAACGCCACTTTGCCAAACTCTTTATCCCTGAAGATGTGCCTATAATTACTGATCACCTGAGAGGCAGAAAGCGGCGAGCGCTTCTCTAGCGGCATGGTTTCCGGCAAAAACATGAGCGCCGCCCACAACGACAAAGTCGCATACAGTGCCAAAAAGATAAAAATGGCCTGCCAGTGAATACCCAATAACCAGCCGCCGATGATGGGCGCCACGGCGGGAGCAATGCCAAACAACATCTGCACCGTAGCCATTACCCGCTGGGCTTGAGCACCTTGGAATAAGTCGCGCACCATGGCGCGCGCCACTACGTTACCCGCACCACCGGAGATGCCTTGCAAAGCTCGAAAAAACCATAACGTCTCGACATTGGGCGCAAACGCGCAACCTATAGAAGCCAATGCAAATACACCCAACCCCCATTTAATGGTCGCAATGCGGCCAATCGCATCAGAAATGGCGCCGTGCCAGAGCGTCATCAACGCATAAGGTAACAGATAGAATGTGAGACTTTGCTGGATGTGCACCGTACTGCCGTGGAGATCTAGCTCCATCGCCGGAAAGGCCGGTAGATAGGTGTCAATGGCAAATGGCGCTAGCGCGGCCAAGCTCGCCAGAACGATGGCGATTCTATTGTGGGATTTCATGATGCCGGATTATGCCACGGAAGGCACGTCGGAGCTGGTAGATTAAGGTACTGCGTGAAAAGCTTCGAT
>JAIOOY010000038.1 GCA_021414145.1 Methylophilales bacterium
AAATTCATCATGCAGCCGATGGCAGCTAACGGCGAAGAAGCCAACGGCTCCATGGGCAACGACAGCGCTTTACCAGTGCTTTCTAACCGCCCCAAGGTACTGTACAACTACTTCAAACAACTGTTCGCACAAGTGACTAACCCGCCGATAGACCCGATTCGTGAGGAATTGGTGATGTCTTTGGTGACCTTCATTGGCCCCAAACCTAATTTGCTGGGTATAGATGAGACCGATCCACCCTTGCGTTTAGAAGCCAGTCAGCCTGTACTCACTCTGGCTGAAATGGAACAACTAAAGTCCATAGACCAGCTTACTGACAAGCGTTATCGCTCCGTGGTTGCCGACATCACCTACCCCGCATCCCAAGGCGCAAAGGGCATGGAGGGTGCGATTGCTGCGCTCTGCTCTCAAGCTGAAAAATCCGTACACAATGGCTTTAATTTGTTGATTCTCTCTGACCGCAATGTGTCACAAGAGCGCATTGCCATTCCCGCCTTGCTGGCCACCGCGGCTGTACATCATCATTTGGTGAAAGCTGGTCTGCGTACCAATACTGGTTTGGTGGTGGATACCGGTTCAGCGCGCGAAACCCATCATTTTGCACTGCTGGCAGGCTACGGAGCTGAAGCCGTTTGCCCATGGTTGGCGTTTGAAACCATCAACCATATGGGCTTGGCAGATAACTATGAAGCACACAAGAAATTCGTCAAAGCAGTAGGCAAGGGCTTATACAAGGTGATGTCCAAGATGGGCATTTCCACTTACCAATCCTATTGCGGCGCGCAGATTTTTGAAGCCATAGGCCTTAATTCCGCCTTCATCAAACAATACTTTGTCGGCACTGCCAGCAAAATTGAAGGCATAGGCATGGAAGAAGTATCCAAGGAGTCGCTAAGACTGCATCAGGCAGCCTTTGGTGATGACCCGGTACTAGCCAATGCACTGGATGCCGGCGGCGAGTACGCCTTCCGCGTGCGCGGCGAGGAGCACATGTGGACACCGGATTCCATCTCCAAGCTGCAGCACGCCACACGCACTAATCAATACGAAACCTACAAAGAATACGCCAAGCTCATTAACGACCAAACCAAGCGTCATCTGACGCTGCGCGGCTTATTTGAAATCAAGTCTGTGGGCGCACCTGTGCCGCTGGATGAGGTAGAACCCGCCAAGAATATAGTTACCCGTTTTGCTACAGGCGCGATGTCTCTGGGCTCTATTTCCACCGAAGCGCACACCACGCTGGCGGTAGCAATGAACCGCATAGGTGGAAAATCCAACACCGGTGAGGGTGGCGAAGACAAGCTTCGCTTCCAACCTATCAATCGCGATAGCACTCTTGCTGAGGTCATCGGTCATAACCGCGTCGAAGCGCATATCCCCTTAAAACAAGGTGATTCTATGCGCTCAAAAATCAAGCAGGTAGCATCCGGTCGCTTTGGCGTGACGGCGGAATATCTAGCCTCCGCTGACCAGATACAGATCAAGATGGCGCAAGGTGCCAAGCCTGGCGAAGGGGGTCAGCTACCCGGCGGTAAGGTATCCGAGTACATCGCTCAATTGCGCTTCTCGGTGCCGGGTGTTGGGTTGATTTCGCCACCGCCACACCATGATATCTACTCGATTGAAGACTTGGCGCAACTGATCCACGACCTGAAGAATGCCAACCCCAAGGCCTCAATTTCGGTGAAACTTGTTTCCGAGACCGGTGTGGGTACTGTGGCCGCAGGCGTAGCTAAGGCCAAATCCGACCATATCGTCATCGCGGGACACGATGGTGGGACGGGCGCCAGCCCGTTATCCTCGCTCAAGCACGCTGGAACTCCGTGGGAGTTAGGTCTTGCCGAAACACAACAAACACTAGTGTTAAACCACTTGCGTGGCCGCGTGGCAGTGCAAGTAGATGGACAGATGAAGACTGGCCGTGACGTACTGATAGGTGCATTGTTGGGCGCAGACGAATTCGGCTTTGCCACCGCGCCACTGGTTGTAGAAGGCTGCATAATGATGCGTAAATGCCACCTCAACACCTGCCCCGTGGGCGTTGCCACCCAAGACCCGGTACTACGCAAGAAATTCACAGGACAACCGGAACACGTGGTGAATTACTTCTTCTTTGTCGCGGAAGAAGTGCGCGAACTCATGGCTCAAATGGGCATACGCAAGTTTGATGATCTGATAGGCCGCGCCGATTTACTGGACATGCAAAAAGGTATCGAGCACTGGAAAATCCAGGGTTTGGATTTCACCAATATTTTCCATCTACCCGATATGGATGCCAGTGTTTCACGCTATCACACCGAAACACAAGACCATGGCTTGGAAAAAGCGCTAGATAATCAACTGATTACCTGGTCTAAATCAGCACTGGAAAACCAGTTCAAGGTAGGGCTGGACACCACCATCAAGAGCGTCAACCGCACGGTTGGTACGCTGCTGTCCAACGCCGTAGCCACACGCTATGGCGCGGCCGGTTTGCCGGATAACACTATCAACGTCAAGTTCACTGGTACTGCAGGTCAAAGCTTTGCTGCATTCCTTGCTCACGGTATCACCTTTGAACTCACCGGTGAAGGCAACGACTATGTAGGTAAGGGTTTGTGCGGTGGGCGCATTATCATCAAACCGCCACAGGCTTTCCGCGGCATTCCGCAAGAAAATATCATCGTTGGCAATACCGTGATGTATGGCGCGACTACGGGTGAAAGTTATTTTCGAGGTGTGGCTGGTGAGCGCTTCTGCGTTAGAAATTCCGGTGCATCCGCCGTAGTGGAAGGCGTGGGCGATCACGGTTGCGAATACATGACAGGAGGCACGGTGGTAGTGCTAGGCCAAACCGGACGCAATTTTGCAGCCGGCATGTCCGGTGGCGTAGCCTATGTACTAGATGAGGACGGCCTGTTCAATCAACGTTGCAATTTGAGCATGGTGGCGCTAGAGAAGGTAGAAGCGGCAGAAAAAATTCCCGCTGACCCGATACAACACCTAGGTCAGCCAGATGAAGTTATTTTGCGTAACTTGATTGAAAAGCACGCTGCTTATAGCGGCAGTGAACTTGCAAAATCCTTGCTGGCAGATTGGGGTAACAGCAGGAACAAATTCGTCAAAGTCATGCCACATGAATACAAACGCGCGCTCACCGAAATGGCTGCCGCTGCACAAAAGAAAGCTGCTTAATGGGTAAAGTTACTGGTTTTTTAGAGTTTGAACGTCTGTCCGAAGCCAATGTACCGGTTCCCGTACGAGTCAAAAATTACAAAGAGTTCGTGCTGCACTTAAGTGATGACCAAGCCAAGGTGCAAGGCGCACGTTGCATGGATTGCGGTATTCCTTTCTGTATGACGGGGTGCCCTGTCAACAACATCATCCCTGACTGGAATGACTTGGTGTATCAGCAAGACTGGCAACAGGCCATTGCGGTACTGCACTCCACCAACAATTTCCCCGAATTCACTGGCCGCATCTGCCCTGCGCCATGTGAAGCGGCATGCACACTCAATATCAATAATGACGCAGTGGGCATCAAATCCATCGAACACGCGATTATTGATAAAGCCTGGGAGAAAGGTTGGGTAGTGCCCCAGCCACCAAAGCATAAAACCGGCAAGAAAGTCGCCATCATCGGCTCCGGCCCTGCGGGCATGGCTGCGGCACAGCAACTGGCGCGTGCCGGACATGACGTGGTCTTGCTGGAAAAGAATGACCGTATCGGTGGATTGATGCGTTATGGCATCCCTGACTTCAAATTCGAGAAGTCACATATAGACCGCCGCATCGAACAAATGCGGGCCGAAGGTGTTGAATTCCGTGTCAACCAACACATCGGTGAAAATGTCAGTGCGGATGAACTGTTGGCTACGTTTGACGCAGTAGTGCTAGCAGCAGGTGCCGAAACCCCGCGTAATCTCGACATTCCAGGTCGCGAGCTTGTTGGCATCCATTTCGCCATGGAATTTCTCACTCAGCAAAACAAAAAAGTCGCTGGCGATAAAATCAGTAACCAACTCAAAGCCACTGGCAAGCATGTGGTGGTCATCGGTGGTGGGGATACCGGTTCCGACTGCGTGGGTACTTCCAACCGCCACGGTGCGGCATCGGTAAGCCAGTTTGAAATCATGCCGCAACCTCCGGAACATGAAAACCGCCCCTTAACCTGGCCAAACTGGCCGATTAAATTGCGCACTTCAAGCTCCCACGAAGAAGGCTGTGAACGCGACTGGTCGGTGGTCACCAAGCGTTTTGAGGGTGTGAAAGGCCAAGTCAAAAAACTCATCGCCGCAAGAGTGGAATGGAAAGACGGCAAGATGCAGGAAATTCCCGATTCCGAGTTCGAGATGCAGGCAGACTTGGTGCTGCTCGCGATGGGCTTCGTCAGCCCGGTACAAAAGCTACTGGATGCCTTTGGTGTTGCAAAAGACAATCGCGGCAATGCCAAAGCTAGCACCGACGGCAAGGGTTGTTATGCCACCAGCACACGCAAAGTCTTTGCAGCCGGTGACGTGCGACGTGGTCAATCGCTGGTAGTGTGGGCGATACGCGAAGGCCGACAATGTGCTCAGGCAGTGGATGCTTATCTGATGGGCAAGTCTGACCTGCCGCGCTGATATTTTGAGCCACCTCAAGAACGACACCTTCCTGCGCGCCTTGCTGCGCCAGCCTACCGAATACACCCCGGTGTGGATGATGCGGCAGGCTGGACGTTACTTGCCTGAGTACAACCAGACCCGTAAGCGTGCGGGCAGCTTCCTCGGCCTGTGCAAGAATCCGGACTACGCCACCGAGGTCACCCTACAACCACTGGCAAGGTTTCCATTAGATGCCGCCATCCTGTTCTCGGACATCCTCACTGTGCCCGATGCCATGGGCTTGGGCCTGTATTTCGCCGAGGGCGAAGGCCCCAAGTTCGAGCGCCCGCTGCGCGAAGAGTGGGAGATTCGTGACCTCACTGTCACCGACCCTGCAGGAAATTTGAGTTACGTGATTGATGCCGTCAGCCAGATACGCAAGGCACTGGATGGCAGCGTGCCGCTGATCGGCTTCTCCGGCAGCCCGTGGACGCTGGCCACCTACATGATAGAAGGCCAGGGCGGCACCGATTTCCTCAAAATTAAACAAATGGCCTACGCCCGCCCCGACCTACTGCACCACGTGCTGGATGTCACCGCGCAATCCGTCATCCTCTACCTCAACGCCCAGATTGAGGCCGGAGCGCAAGCCGTGATGATTTTCGACTCTTGGGGTGGCGCGCTATCACACGCCGCCTATCGCGAGTTTTCGCTGCAATACATGCAAAAAATCGTCGCCGGATTGACCAAGGAACGTGAGGGTCGCCGTGTACCCAACATCGTCTTCACCAAGGGCGGCGCTTTATGGCTGGAAGCGCAGGCGGCGATTGGTGCCGATGCACTGGGGCTGGATTGGACGGTAGATATTGGCGATGCGCGGAGGCGTGTGGGCGAAAAAGTGGCGCTACAAGGCAACCTTGACCCCGCCATCTTGCTTTCCACACCCGAAGCTATCGAGAAGGAAGTCGGAAATATTCTCGCCAGTTATGGCAAGGGCAGCGGCCATGTGTTCAATCTTGGGCATGGCATTACGCAGTTCACGCCACCGGAGAACGCTGGCGCAATGATTGAAGCTGTACACCACCTTAGCAAGAAATATCACCAGTAGCTGCGCTCTGCGCCTTGAGATTGGCGGTATTGATTACAGTACCGATAGGCCAAGAACTCAGCCGACCATCAGCAGAAAACGCTGCAATAAGATTACCCTCTTCAACTCCAACACCTAACCTCGGTAGGTTGCCAAATGCGCGCAGGGAAGTGGCGAGCGCTTCAGCTCTACTTTTAGCGTCAGGCATAGCACTTGCGTATAGCACTACAAAGCTGCCTGGATTAAAAAACGCCCAGTCAGTAGGGTGATATGACTGGATAATTTCACGTAATGCGAAACCTTCTTCAGTGGTAACACCGTCAGGGCAATAGGCGCTAACGACAATAAAAGTGTGTTGCTCAGCCTTCTGTGTCGGTGTTAGAAATGAACGGAGAAAGTTCGCAATTACCATAGCGCTCTAGTGCACTCCATATTCCACTCGATACGCCTCTATCGCCGCCTTGAAATGCACCAGTTCCGGCGCACCTTGCAAATAGCTGATCAAATCCGCCAACCCGGCGATGCTGACCACCGGGATACCGTAATCCTGCTGTACTTCCTGCACTGCGGATAAGGCACCCTGACCGCGTTCCTGCCTGTCCAGCGCAATCGCTACGGCACATGGCACAGTGCCTGCCGCGCGGATAAGTTCTACCGACTCGCGTACCGAGGTTCCTGCAGAGATCACGTCATCCACGATCAACACCTTACCCGCCAGCGACGCACCGACGATGGTACCGCCTTCGCCGTGGTCTTTGGCTTCCTTGCGGTTGTAGGCATAGGGCACGTTGCGACCCTGACGAGCCAATGCGATGGCGATGGCGGCGGCTAGGGTAATGCCTTTATAGGCGGGGCCAAACAGCATATCGAACTGGACACCGGAATTGAGGATGGCTTGCGCGTAGAATTCGCCCAGTTTGAGCAGACTGTCACCATCATTGAACAGGCCGGCATTGAAGAAGTAGGGCGACAGGCGTCCCGCCTTGGTCTTGAATTCACCGAAACGTAGTACCTGCTTTTGGATGGCGAATTGGATAAACTGCTGAGTGAATGTGGACATGGCAGAAATGGAGAATTGATTTGCTTAGAATTATATCGTTAAACCTCAACGGCATCCGTTCCGCGACGAACAAGGGACTCTACCCCTGGTTGCAAAAGCAGAACGCCGATGTCATCTGCATGCAGGAACTCAAGGCACAGGCGGCTGACATGGCCACCGAGATGCTCAATCCAGAGGGCTATTTCGGCTATTTTCATTACGCCGAGAAGAAGGGTTATAGCGGTGTAGGCATCTATTCCCGCAAGCAGCCGGATGCGGTGATTGAGGGCTTGGGCATGACTGATATTGATGCCGAGGGGCGTTATATTGAGGCGCGATTTGGTAATCTCTCCGTGGTGTCGTTGTATCTGCCTTCCGGTTCCAGCGGCGAAGAGCGGCAGACGGTGAAGTTCAGCGTGATGGAGCGCTTTTACCCGCACCTGGCCGCACTCAAGGCCAGTGGTCGCGAAGTAGTGGTGTGTGGCGATTGGAACATCGCGCACAAGGAAGCCGACCTGAAGAACTGGAAAGGCAACAAGAAGGCTGGGTGGACGTGTACCGCCGCTTGCACCCCGACACCACCGACGAATGCTATACCTGGTGGAGCAATCGCGGCCAAGCCTGGGCCAAGAACGTGGGGTGGCGCATTGATTATCAGATCGCTACGCCGGGCATTGCAGCCAAGGCTTTATCTACCAATGTCTACAAGGATGAGCGCTTCAGTGACCACGCGCCTTTAACGGTGGACTACGACACCTAGAGAAACTAAAAGCTTGAGCAAGATCAAATCCTTCCTGATCTGAATTCCCTAGACTGCAAAGTTGAGGAAATCCCTGTTCAGG
>JAIOOY010000044.1 GCA_021414145.1 Methylophilales bacterium
CCTACGTATTTGATAAGGTCTACAACAGGCACCAGAGCGCCACGCAAGCTCACCATGCCTTCGACTGAAGGCGGCATGTCAGGAGCATGGGTGATTTCGGGGATGCGCATCACCTCACGCACCTTGAATACATTGATGCCAAATGTTTCTTCACGCCCAGTGCGTTCGTCTTTGCCTAATGAAAATAGCAGCATCTCCAGCTTGTTCGAGCCGGCGAGCTTGGTGCGAGCATCAATGCGTTTTAGTAGTTCTGACATCTGGTACTCCGTCGCGCTTTATTTTAGGCCTTGAGTTGTTACACGGTAAAGGACTCAATCCCCATTATGCACTGTCTTTACCTAACTGTGAATGGTCATTTTCGCCACTCACAGCAATTCTCTCCAAGCAGGCCAGAACTTGAACGCTGGCTGTTTCCATTTGATCTAGCTCGGTCAGCACTTGTTCCATTTTTCCATCATGAAAGTAATCAAGCGCCGCTTTTCCGTGCTTATAAACACTCTCGTGCGGTGCCTCTGCTGCCTTGAAGCCATCTAGATGAGAAAAGCATGCCCTACCTCGCCCCGCGTAATACCACCTGCCAAAACGACTCTCGGTATGGGGTGGCATTTCGTAGTCTGACTCTCTAATAATACCCATCATGACCCGATATACATCATATTTGAGTGCGGGATGTTCCATTTTGAATACCTCGATGATCCCGCGCAATGAGCTTGCTGCGATGGATGCTTCAAGGCCGCGTGCAATTTCGCGCAGGGATTCCATCGAGCCGGTGGCAACCAGCCCATCTTGGCTGAAGCGATCCGCGTCGTTTGAGTGGGTAATCATCTGCGATTCCGCCAGCGATGTCTCATGTTGAATGCTGCTGACCAAGTCTGCGATCTCGGTGGAGGCTTTGCCGGTGCGGTCTGCTAACTTACGAACTTCATCCGCCACCACTGCAAATCCGCGACCTTGTTCTCCTGCTCGCGCCGCTTCGATGGATGCATTTAGCGATAACAGATTGGTCTGGTCCGCGATTTCTTTGATGGTTTTGACGATGCTGCCGATTTGTTCCGCATGTTGTTTAAGAATCGCAGCGTTGGTGGCCGTCTCTTGGGTGCTCAAGGACATACTGTGAAGATTCTGTGAGATTTGCTCAAGAGATATCCTGCTGGCTTCAGAAGTCTCCGCTGCTTTCACGGCATTAGTCTCATCACCTTTCATACGAACCGCAAGGCTGAACAAGGATTTCTGGAATTCGGACAGAGAGGTATTCAGGGAAAGCGCGTTCTGGACGATACGTTGATGTATGTCCAGCTTGGATTTCAAGCCAGCGGCTTGCTGGAGGATGTCCTCATGCTGAGCCTTTAAGGCAGTATTTTCTGAATGTAGCTGTGCGTTATTCTTCTCCAGACTAGCAATCTGTGAACGCAATTCTTCTTCTAGTTGTTTGGCACGCCCAAATCCCAGCACGGTTCGGTATCCTTAAAAAATGAATGGAAACAAATTGCTGCTTGCAACTATACTTGAGACTAGTACAAATTTGTAGAGACAAACTCAAGTCGCAATGCAAAACGCCCCATCTAATCCCTCAACCCCGCAAGAGTTGCAACAGGCGTTTGCCCTGTTTAACGAGGTTTCCGAGCAGTTAACCAATGCTTACGCCGATTTGCAAGTTAAAGCTGAAAGTTTGACGCAAGAGTTGGCAGTGGCTAACGGTGAATTGCGTCGTCAGTTTGAGGAAAAAGAGGCGCTCTCGCAGCGCTTGAGTCAGTTGCTGGAAGCCTTGCCGGGCGGCGTAGTGGTGTTGGATGCGGAGGGCGTGGTGGAAGAGGTAAATCCGGTAGCGACACGCTTACTAGGGTCGCCGCTGGTGGGCCAGACTTGGCTGGGAGTACAGAATCGTGCATTAAAACCGACGCTTACCTTGGGTGAATGGGAACTGGCAGGCGATGAACGTCGCGTGAGTATTTCCAGAAACGCACGCGAAGGCAGTGGAGGTGTGATTTTACTGTTACAGGATATTACCGAGGCGCATGCCATGGAAGCCCAGTTGCAACGTCATAAGCGCCTATCAGCGATGGGTGAGATGGCGGCAGCTTTGGCGCATCAATTACGCACGCCTCTTGCCACCGCTCTGCTTTACACCTCAAATCTGCGCGATACCAATTTGGCAGAGGAGGAACGTGTACGCTTTACTGATAAAGCGCTGGGACGTTTGCGCCATCTAGAGGCGCTAATTAAAGACATGTTGGTGTTTGTGAAGGGCGGCAGAAACGCTCAAGAAAACATACTGGTGAGCAATCTGGTGGCGGAAGTACAGCAAGTGATGGAGCCGCAGATGGCGGAGCGTAAAGTAAAGTTTGTAGTTCAAGACAAGAGTGTGGGGTTGAGCGTGTTGGGCAGCCGTGAGGCGCTGGCTGGTGCGCTTACCAATCTGTTGGCCAATGCCATGCAGGCATGCGAGACGGGCGGCAAGGTTATTCTGACGGTCGAGCCGCAAACCTTGAATCAAATGTTATTCAAGGTGGTCGATAACGGTCGCGGTATCGCACCGGAAATATTGGAGCGTCTGTTCGAGCCATTTTTCACCACGCGTAACGAGGGCACCGGACTGGGCTTGGCCATCGTGCGTGAAGTGGCGCAGATTCATGGCGGCGATGTTACGGTACAATCCAAACTTGGCGCGGGTAGCACCTTTAATCTGCGACTCCCCAGCAAGCTAATACTATGAAACCTTTACCTATACTCATTGTTGAAGACGATGCCAGCCTGCGCGAGGCACTTACCGACACGCTCAAGCTATCACGCTATACCGTGTTGACCGCTAATGACGGCGTGCAGGCGCTGGAGTTATTGAAAAATCAGGCGGTGGGATTGGTGATTACCGACGTGCAGATGCCCAATATGAGTGGATTGGTGTTGCTGCACGAGATCAAGTCACAATGGCCCAATTTACCGGTTTTGTTGATGACTGCCTATGGAGTCATCGCCCAAGCTGTTGAAGCTATGCGTGAAGGGGCTTGCGACTATCTGGCCAAACCCTTTGAGGTAGAAGACTTGCTGGCAAGGGTGGCGCAATGGATGCTGCCAGCCACTACCGTGGCCAGTCATCGTTCTTCTGCGGTGATAGACGACCCCGCTACCAGTGCGCTTTATGGCATGGCTTTGAAAGTGGCTGACACGCCAGCCACGGTAATGATTACCGGTGAATCCGGTACCGGCAAAGAAGTGTTGGCAAGATTTATTCACGAGCATTCGGCACGCGCCGACAAACCCTTTGTTGCAGTTAATTGTGCCGCGATACCGGATAATTTACTGGAAGCCACCATGTTTGGCTACGAAAAAGGAGCCTTTACCGGTGCGACACAAGCGCAAGCTGGAAAATTTGAGCAAGCACAAGGCGGCACAATGCTGTTGGACGAGATTTCGGAAATGCCATTAGCGCTACAAGCCAAGTTATTACGCGTGTTGCAAGAGCGAGAAGTGGAGCGTGTTGGCGGCAGCAAACCCATCCCCTTGGACGTTAGAATTCTAGCAACCTCCAACCGCGACATGAAATCTGAAGTGGCAAAAAATGCATTCCGCGAAGACCTTTACTACCGTTTGAATGTGTTCCCGCTACACATTGCGCCACTGAGAGAGCGCTTGCAAGATATTCTACCTTTGGCACGCCACTTTCTTGCGGAAATGTCCAGCAGCATGGGTCGCAACAACATGCAGTTTTCCGCAGGGGCCGAACAGACGTTGCTGAGCTACACTTGGCCAGGTAACGCACGCGAGATGGAAAACGTGGTGCAACGCGCGGTGATTCTGGCGAGCGGTGATTTGGTCGCACCCGAGCATCTGCATTTACCCAACGTCAATGCCGCAGCCGCCACAGCGGATGTAGCTCAAGCTTCCGACAATCCCGCCAATGGATTAAAATCCTTAGAAAAAGCGCATATTATGAACACCTTGGCATCGGTCAACGGTTCGCGTAAACTGGCCGCACAAAAGCTAGGTATGAGTGAGCGGACGTTGCGACATAAATTGCAGCATTACCGTGAAGGTTCTTGAGAATTAAAAGTTGGAACGAGAATTGCTTATATAACCCTGAGAAGAATTTAATCAAGTTGTATAACTTGTCATGTAATTAGCGAGAAACGTAATGAATACAACAGGCATAGACCAGTTACTCAGTCAACTTACCGCCACCGCGGCAGCGGCTGCTGGCAAAAGTCAGCCGCAACCGGTCGCCGGAACGGCAGATTTTGCCACTGCGCTCCAAGGCGCGATTGAGCAAGTGCGTACCGTACAAAACCATGCCAGCACACAGGCTGAAGACTTTCAATTGGGTAAGCCTGGCGTTAATGTGCAAGAAGTGATGGTGTCATTGCAAAAAGCCAGCCTGTCCTTTCAAACCATGGTGCAAGTGCGTAACAAGCTGACCGCGGCTTATCAGGATGTGATGAATATGCAAGTGTAGTTATTTGGTAATAATAAGAAAAGAAAAAGCCCCGCATCGCGGGGCTTTTTCTTTGTCGCTCTGAAAGTTTATCTGGTCACGAACATCACCACCGAAACGATACATAACACAAACAATAACGCGCTGAACAGGCCGACAAGGATGGCTTGGGGTATAGTAATTGACGTGATATCTTCATCATAAGCGCGTTGTTCGCGCACACCTAAAAATGCCCAAGATACGGCTTTGAATACCTTAAAAAGGCTGGCTTTGGGTTTTTTCTGGATTTCTTGCAATTGGATTGTCCTAAAAAGTTAATTCAAGTCAGATTCTAAACCTCACTGACCATCCTGTACATCCGCTTGGTCTAGAAGACTCGTGTAATTTGACGGTTCCAGCACGGTGGGGACGGCATCAGGTAGCAGGTCTGGATAGTCTTTGCTGAAGTGTAGGCCGCGGCTCTCGTGGCGATCCATTGCGCTTCTTACTATCAACTCGGCGACTTGCAGCAAATTACGTAACTCGATCAAGTCTGCATTGACACGGAAGTTTTTGTAGAATTCTTGGACTTCGTCTCGCAGCAGGTTAATGCGGTGCATGGCGCGTGCCAAGCGTTTATTGGTGCGCACAATGCCGACGTAGTTCCACATAAAACGCCGTAGCTCCATCCAGTTGTGAGTGATGACGATTTCCTCATCTGCATCGGTGACGCGACTTTCGTCCCAGTCCGGGAGTTCTGGGCAATCCGTCGTACCGCGACTGCGAATGTCCAGCGCAGCGGATTTGGCAAATACTAGACATTCCAGCAGAGAATTGGAGGCTAGTCGGTTGGCGCCATGTAAACCGGTGCAGGCGGTTTCGCCTATAGCATACAAATGCGGAATATCGGTGCGACCTTGCTCGTCTGTCATTAAGCCACCGCAACTGTAATGTGCAGCAGGAACCACCGGAATCGGCTGTTTGGTGATGTCTATGCCTAGCTCAAAACAACGTCTGTAGATGGTGGGGAAGTGCGACAAGATAAAATCGGCCGGTTTGTGCGAGATGTCTAAATAAACACAGTCTATCCCGCGTTTTTTCATCTCAAAGTCTATGGCACGTGCCACTACGTCGCGTGGAGCCAGTTCAGCGCGCTCATCGTGTGAAGGCATAAAGCGCGTGCCATCTGGCAATTTGAGCAAGGCACCTTCGCCGCGTAACACTTCGGAAATAAGAAATGACTTGGCGCGCGGATGGTAGAGGCAGGTAGGGTGAAACTGCACCATTTCCATATTGGCGACGCGGCAGCCGGCGCGCCAACCCATCGCTACCCCATCGCCAGTCGCTACGTCTGGGTTGGTAGTGTACAAATAAACTTTGCCCGCTCCACCAGTGGCAAGAACGGTATTGGGCGCACCCAGTGTTATAACCTTACCTGACTTGCGGTTCAGTACATAAGCGCCCAAACAGCGGTTGCTGCGACGACCTATTTTCTTGGCGCCGATGATGTCCACCGCGACGTGATGTTCTAGGAGTGTGATGTTGGGGTGCTGGCGTACCTTTTCCGCCAGCGTTTCCTGTACCGCATGTCCGGTGGCATCTGCGGCGTGAATGACGCGGCGGTGGCTGTGACCACCTTCCTGTGTCAAATGATAGCCGCTATCGTCGGTTTCACGGGTGAAAGCTACACCTTGATCAATAAGCCATTCGACGGTTTCACGGCTTTGCTCGACCACGTGTCGTGTTACTTCCGGGTCGCACAGTCCTGCTCCGGCGATAAGCGTATCCTGAATATGTTCCTCTACCGAGTCGCCTTCAGCCAGTACCGCGGCGATGCCGCCTTGTGCCCAGCTGCTGGAGCTGTCGTTCAGATCGTGCTTGGTTACTAGGCAAACCTTGCGCTCAGGCGCTAGTTGCAAGGCCAAGCTGAGACCTGCCAAGCCGCTGCCTATGATTAATACGTCGTATTTGTGCAAGGGAGTTTCCATCAGGGTGAACTAACGTCAGTTTAACGTTGTCTTTAACTCGAGTATAGCGCTTGAGATGCTAAAATAAGGCTAACAAACAAAAGGGAGAAGCGTCGTTGACCGGCGAGCGCGAAATAGACCAACAGTTGGTTGAGCGGGTACAACGCGGCGATCAGCGTGCATTTACGCTATTGGTAGAAAAATACCAGCGTAAATTGGGTCGCCTGCTGGGTCGCATGATACGTGACCAGGCTGAGGTGGAAGACGTGGTGCAAGAGGCTTTCATCAAGGCCTATCGCGCCTTGCCCAACTTTCGTGGCGACAGCGCGTTTTATACTTGGCTGTATCGCATCGGTATTAACACCGCCAAAAATCATTTGGTGGCGATGGGCAGAAGGCCGAGATTGTCCAACGAAGTTGAGATAGAAGATGCGGAGAATTTTGAAGATGCCAACGAGCTACGCACACAGGACACTCCAGAAACTGAACTCATGGGCAAACAGATTGCCCAAACGGTGAATAATGCAATGGAAGCCTTACCAGAGGAGCTAAAGACAGCGATTACTCTGCGTGAAATTGAGGGCTTGAGCTATGAGGAAATTGCCGGTTTGATGGATTGTCCGATTGGTACGGTGCGCTCGCGAATTTTTAGGGCGCGCGAGGCGATCGCTGAAAAATTGCGACCATTGCTGGATACTAAAGCAGATCAAAGATGGTAAAAGTCAAGGGAAAATCAGAAGTTAGGAGAGGTAATATGGACGAAATGAAACAACAACTTTCAGCAATGATGGATGACGAGTTGGACTTAGATGCTAACCCGCATTTGTTGCTGGCAGCGACGCACAGTGATGACATAGTCAAAAGCTGGGCAGAGTATCACCTAATTGGCGATGCTTTGCGTCGTGAAGCTATGCAGGTGGACGTGACGGCGCGAGTGATGCAGCAACTGGCTAACGAACCTACCGTACTGGCGCCGCCCCCGGGTTTTAAAACGTTGTCGCTACCACGTTATGCCGCTGCGGCATCAGTTGCTGCGGTTACCTTGGTGGGATGGATGGCATGGCATGGGGATGTTACTTCAACTCCTGCAAGTGTCGCTCAAAACATTGCAAAAGAGCCAGTGGCAATGACTTCAGAAGCTTTTGATAGCTATCTGCTGGCACACGCCGAATACGCTCCAAATAATGGCCTACAGCGCAATCGGGATGTGCAATTGGTGGCTTATTCTGAACCTCAGCGCCAATAATGTTTAGGTATTTTCTATCCTTGCTGTTGATAGTGTTGCCTGCTTTAAGCAGTGCGGCGGATGATTCTTGGCTGATGATAGAAAAAGCGGCGCAAGCGGCGCATAAACTGAATTACAAGGGCGTGTTCGTGTATCAAGTGGCCAATAGCATGACCGCCATCCAAATTACTCATAGCAACTTTGGTAATAGTGGCGAATTTGCAAGATTGACAGTACTTGATGGCGCACCCAAAGAAGTGCTGCGGCAAGGCGACGATAGCGTCATCTATAAATCCAGAAGTCAGAAAGTATTGATAGAGAAGCGTCGCATTCAGAGCGGGTTTCCGGCAGTCTTACCCAAGATTACTGATGGCATCAAAGCCAATTATCAAGTACAAGTTGGCGGCGCAGAACGTGTTAGTGGTCGCGAAGCTAGCGTAGTGACTCTGATGCCACGCGACAAAAGCCGTTACATCAGTAAATTGTGGATAGACAAGGATTCAGGTTTGCTGCTTAAACTGGCTTCGCTCAATGATAAAAACGAAATCGTAGAACAGGTGGGATTTAACCAGTTGGTGTTATTCAATAATGACAATATGGACTGGTTCCGCCCCAACGAAGAGCCTAATAAGGCTTATGTCATGCAACCGGAAGAAACCGTCGTTCCTGCAACCGAGGCCGACAACTGGACGATGAGCCAATTGCCGCAAGGGTTTCACAAAATTGAACAAGTTCGCCGCATGTCCCCATTTAGAAATGTCGTGGTCACACATTTGGTCTTTTGCGATGGACTGACCACAGTGTCATTGTTTTTTGAACCAGCAGATAAGGTAGCCACCCGCAAGCAGGGCATCATGACGCAAGGCGCTACCAGTATGTATGTGACCACGGTAGCGGATCATCAAGTGGTAGTGCTGGGTGAAGTGCCGCCAGCAACCGTGATTCAATTTGCTAACGCGATAAATTTCAAATGATAGAGATCTGAAGCGATAGAGGTTTGTAAATGATAGAAGAACAGGCAGTTGTCATCCGTACCGAAGGCGAGCAAGCCATTTTGGAACTTCAGCGCAATCAGCCGTGCGGCTTATGCGGTGCGACCCAAGGTTGTGGCATTTCTTTGTGGAGTCGCGTGTTCGGCCAACGGCGCAGCACTTTCTCCAGCCATAATCAGCTAGAAGTCAAAGTTGGCGAGCATGTGGTGGTAGGGGTGGAAGAAGGTGCCTTGCTGATGGGTTCATTGTTGGCCTATGCTGCGCCTTTGTTGCTGCTATGCGTGGGTGCGCTACTCGGTGCCAACCTTTCTGATGTGCAATCCAGCAAAGACCTTTATGCGGCGTTGGGAGCTTTGCTGGGATTATTTTTAGGTTTGATTTCAGTCCGTGTTTATACCGCCGCACAACGCGGCACTGGGCGTTACCAGCCAGTGATGCTGCGTCGGGCATAGTTTCTAGTCCTTAAAGTTCTTGAGAAGGTGATTTTATGATGAAAAAATGTTGGGTTTTAGGTTTGTTGATATTGAGTTCTGCGCTCCCTACGTTGGCGGCTAATCTGCCTGACTTTACCGAGCTGGTAGAGAAGCAGGGTGCGGCGGTGGTAAACATCAGCACGGTGCAAACCGTGCATCAGGCGGCTGGTTTTAATGGCGTGCCACTTCCTTTCCCCGAAGGCAGTCCGTTTAATGAATTATTCAAAAACTTTCCACAGCAGCAAGGTGGTGGGCAAGACTATCAAACCCAATCACTGGGGTCTGGTTTCATTGTTAGTAGTGATGGCTATATTTTGACCAATGCCCACGTAGTGAATGATGCTGATGAAATCATCGTCAAACTCACCGATAAGCGCGAATTTAAAGCCAAGCTGATAGGCATAGACCGCCGTAGCGATGTGGCCGTAGTCAAGGTCGAGGCGACCAATTTGCCCAAGGTCACCGTGGGCGACCCCGATGCCTTGAAAGTGGGTGAGTGGGTGGTGGCAATTGGGTCGCCGTTTGGGCTTGAAAATACGGTAACGGCGGGAATCGTGAGCGCCAAGGGACGTGCCTTGCCGCAAGAGAACTATGTCCCGTTCATTCAGACCGATGCAGCTGTTAATCCGGGGAACTCTGGTGGGCCTTTGTTCAATATGAAGGGCGAAGTCATCGGTATCAATTCTCAGATTTTCAGCCGTTCCGGCGGCTATATGGGTTTGTCGTTCGCCATTCCCATAGACGTGGCGATGGATGTGCAGAATCAACTCAGGGCCGGCGGCAAGGTGGCACGTGGCTGGTTGGGTGTGCAGATTCAAGAAGTCACTAAGGAGTTGGCCGAATCTTTTGGCATGAAAAACACCAATGGTGCTTTGATTGCGGGTGTCGAAAAAGGGGGGCCTGCGGACAAAGGAGGATTGGATGCGGGTGACGTGATTACCAGGTTTGACGGCAAGCCTATCAACGCTTCGTCTGACTTGCCACGAGCTGTAGGGGCAACCAAGCCTGGCAAGAATGTCACGGCTGAGGTGTTCCGTAAAGGGGCGACACGTACTTTGACCTTGAATGTAGGCAAAATGCCGGATGAGAATGAAGAGACAGCCAAGTCTTCTAAGTCACCAGCCAAGGCTTCGGAGGCTAATCGCTTAGGGCTGATTTTGCGCGAATTGACCCCGCAAGAGCGCAAAAAAACGAACTTGAAAAATGGCCTGTTAGTTACTGGCGTACAAGGTAGCGCGGCCCAGGTCGGTATTCGCCGTGGCGATGTGCTGTTGAGTGTAGGTGACTATGAAGCACAGTCAGTGGAACAGATCAATAAGTTGTTGGAGCCGGTAGCTGCTGGAAAATTGGTGGCAATGCGCGTGATGCGTGGGGACAATATGTTCTACGTGACGGTGAAAGTTGGGGCTAAGTAGTTAAGATAGAAGTCCTATCACGCCTTCCAAACCGGTGTAATTGAGCGCAAATGTTGCCTGTGCTTGTACCACGGGTTTGGCGTGATAGGCGATACCCGCACCTGCCATTGCCATCATCTTCAGGTCGTTGGCGCCGTCGCCTAGGGCGATAACTTGTTCTTGCTTCAGCCCTAATAGTAGTCTGGTTTGGGTGAGATGGTCGGCCTTGGCTTGGGCATCCAGCACGTCACCCAGTACATTGCCGGTAAGCTGTCCATCCGCGATGCCCAGTAGATTAGCTTCTGCGAAATCCAGAGCTAAACGTGCTTTGAGTCTTTCGGTAAAGAAGGTAAACCCACCGGAAACCAACAGGGTTTTGATGCCGTGGTTTTTCAGCGTGGTTATCATGATTTCGGCGCCGGGGTTGAGTTTCAGGCGTTCGTCATAAACCCGTTGCAAGGAATTTTCATCCAAGCCTTTGAGCAAGGCCACGCGACGGCGTAGGCTCTCTGCAAACTCGATCTCGCCACGCATGGCAGATTCTGTAATTGCCGCGACTTGTGGTTTGATATTGAACATATCCGCTATTTCATCAATGCATTCGATAGCAATTAGCGTGGAATCCATATCCATCACCAATAGGCCGATATTACTTAGGGTGAGATGATCGGGTACAAAGGCGCAATCGAGTCGCTGGGCGATACAATAGGCGTTGATTTCATTCACAGGAGCGGTCACATCAAGCCGATAAGAGTTGTCAG
>JAIOOY010000045.1 GCA_021414145.1 Methylophilales bacterium
ATCTTCCTTGTCCGAGAACGGCATGGCCTTGGAATTGACCAACTCACGATAGGCCAGCAATTCGTAGGAGAACACGTCCACTTTTTCCTTGCTCTTCTTGCCTTCGCGGATGACGTTGCGGTTGTAGTGATGCGCGAACGAAGGCTCGATGCCGTTGCTGGCGTTGTTGGCCAGCGACAACGAGATGGTGCCGGTAGGCGCGATGGAGGAGTGGTGCGTAAAGCGCACGCCTTTTTCCGCGATCTCCCAGCGCAAGTTCTCAGGGAACTGCTGCATGTAGCGGCTGTACAGACCCAGCAAAACTTTGCCCTTGAGCTTATCGCCCACCTTGATGCCGTTGGTCATCATCTCAGGACGCTTGGCCAGCATGTCGGCGGTGATCTCGAACTCTTCATCCATCACGGGTGCTGCGCCCTTTTCTTGCGCCAGTTCCACGCCGATCTCCCAGCCCACTTCGGCCATGACGCGTGTGACTTCTTCGGTGAAGGTGAGGGAATCCGCATCGCCATAGCGCATCTTGAGCATGGTGATGGTAGAACCCAGACCCAGATAGCCCATGCCGTGACGGCGTTTGCGGGCGATTTCCACACGTTGTTGCTCCAGCGGCAGGCCATTCACTTCCACCACGTTATCCAACATGCGGGTAAAGATGGCGACCACTTCGCGGTATTCGTCCCAATCGAAATAGGCGCTATCGGTGAACGGGTTGCGCACGAAGGTGGTGAGGTTGACCGAGCCCAACAGGCAAGCGCCATAAGGCGGCAGCGGTTGTTCGCCGCAGGGGTTGGTGGCGCGGATGTTCTCGCAGAACCAGTTGTTGTTCATCTCGTTGACGCGGTCAATGAGGATGAAGCCCGGCTCGGCGTAGTCGT
Organism: Methylophilales bacterium; assembly: GCA_021414145.1. Classification (GTDB taxonomy): domain Bacteria; phylum Pseudomonadota; class Gammaproteobacteria; order Burkholderiales; family Methylophilaceae; genus CAILHX01. The sequence goes on from JAIOOY010000045.1 coordinate 873, forward strand.
AGGTGGAGGTCATGATGACATCCCACAGGCGGCGCGCCTTGATAGTCTTGTACACGCGGCAAGCCACTTTGCCCGCATTGGTGCCGTCGTGACGGGTGAGGTATTTGCCCTTCACCGGCCATTCACGCCAAACCACTTGGGTGGTGTCATCCAGCTTGAGCCCGTCAGCATTGGCTTCTTTTTCAGTCACAGGGAAGGCGAGCTTCCATTCGCTATCGGCCTTGACGGCTTCCATGAATTCTTTGGTGATCAGGCAAGACAGGTTGAACTGACGCAGACGGCCGTTCTCACGCTTTACTTTCACGAAATCGGCCACGTCAGGATGGGAGATGTCGAAAGTCGCCATCTGCGCGCCACGGCGTCCACCCGCGGAGGACACGGTGAAACACATCTTGTCGTAGATATCCATAAAAGAAAGCGGGCCGGAGGTGTAAGCCCCCGCGCCCGCCACAAACGCTCCCTTAGGGCGGAGCGTGGAGAACTCATAGCCGATGCCACAGCCAGCTTTGAGTGTGAGACCAGCTTCATGGACTTTTTCTAAAATCCCATTCATGGAATCTTCCACGATGCCGGAAACCGTGCAATTGATGGTGCTGGTGGCGGGCTTATGCTCAAGCGCACCCGCATTGGAAGTGATGCGCCCGGCGGGAATAGCACCGCGACGTAGCGCCCACAGAAATTTGTCGTACCATTCCGCTTGTTTTTCTTCGCCGGTTTCTACATCTGCCAGCGCACGCGCGACACGCTTGTAGGTGTCGTCTATATCTTGATCTATTGCATCGCCTTGCTTGGTCTTGAGGCGATATTTTTTATCCCAAATATCCAGTGAAACCGATTGCATCCCGACGCTTTGCCGCGCCCCATCTTGCTCTCCAGCTTGTGCTAGTTTTACTGCCTTCAGCATATCGGTATTCTCCCTTTTTTTGAGCTGCTATTTGTCTTGAAAATTACTTGCTTGTTTTTATTGGAAAAAAATCCAAACCACAATATGTTGTGACCGACTGCAACTTTAGACCCGTTCAATTGTGTCCGTCAAGCGTTGTGACAAGATATTTTTTACCTGTTTTGTAGTTTAATCACTAGCCAAAGCAGAGGCTTTTGTGGCAGCACCTCAAGCGTCGCCGACTGTGCGAAAATGCGTCTATGTTCACACGCTGGCTCTACACCTTATTGCTGTTCATTTTGCTGCCTTTAGTGCCAGTGAAACTATTATGGCGAGGGTTACGTCAGCCGGAGTATCGTCAACACTGGGGGGAGCGGCCGCGCTACCTCTCATTGCCTTGCTCTGTAAGCAGTATCCCAAGCACCGCATTCTCATCACGCACGGCACCCCAACTGGCAGAGCTACCAGCGAGCAACTACTTGGCAATGCGGTGCATCGCTGTTATCTGCCTTATGACCTGCCTTTTGCGGTGGGACGATTTTTGCGGCATTTTCAACCGCAACTGGGGCTAATAATGGAAACCGAGCTGTGGTTCAACCTGATCGCGCAATGCAAGGCAAAGCATATCCCGCTGTTGCTCGTGAACGCACGCTTGTCCGAAAGGTCGGCACGCGGTTATGCCAAGCTGGGAAAGCTCACCAGCCAAGGCTTACAGCAGTTGGCAGGTATCGCCGCGCAGACCGACACCGATGCCGAAAGACTGCGGCGACTTGGCGCGCAGGAAGTCAGTGTGATGGGGAATCTGAAATTTGATGTCGCGCCGCCTGCTGATGCTGCCGAGCAAGGCACGCAACTGCGCCACCTGTTTGGCAACACACGCCCGGTCTTTCTTGCTGCCAGTACCCGCGAAGGGGAAGAAGCACTGATTTTGGACGCGCTTGTTGAGGCGAATATCCCTGATCTATTGACGGTCATCG
>JAIOOY010000039.1 GCA_021414145.1 Methylophilales bacterium
ACCCACAGCTACACCGATGACATCTGTGGTGTGATAGACGCGGAGGTTGCCACCGTGAAAAGCGGTAGCGAAATCGCGTGCCACGTCTGGATCCTTGGATGCTACCGTCACCGCAGCGGGTAAGCCTTGCGCGACTTCCTCGGCAAAACTTGGGCCGGAAAGGATGCCCCAGTGGGCGTCTGCGGGAAGTTCTTCTGCGGCGACTTCGTACAACATCTTGGAAGTGGAAGCCTCCAGGCCTTTGCACGCCCACACCACGGGCAATGTGCAATTGGCGGCACGGATGCTGCGCAAGGTCTGGCGCAGGCCATTGGTGGGAACAGCGGCGAGGATCATATCCGCCTGGCGGATGGCGGTTTCAAAATCGGCTTCCAGCGTGATGGAAGCAGGGAACGGGAACCCGTCCAGATAGCGGTGGTTGGCGTGTGTCGCCTGCATTTCCGCCATGTGCTCGGTGTTGCGCGTCCACAACACCACTTCATGTTCACGTGCTATCTGCAATGCCAGCGCGGTTCCCCAAGCGCCGGCGCCGAGTACGGCAATTCTCATTAGTGGGTCGTGTCAGTCTGCGCCGCTTGTTGTTGCTTTTGCTGCATGAACAGCGCTTCAAAGTTGATCGGGTTGAGCAGCACTGGGGCAAAACCTGCGCGTACTGAGATATCAGAAATCGCTTCGCGCAAATAGGGGAACAAAATGTTAGGGCAAGTGATACCGAGCAAGCCTTCCAGGCCTTCCAGCGGCACATTGCGGATTTGGAAAATGCCAGCCTGAGCGACTTCGATCAAAAATGCTGTCGTGTCTTGCAATTTCGCGGTCACGGTGACCGTTACGGTGACTTCAAAAATGCCATCTTCAATCGAAGAACTCTTATGTTGCAGCTCAATGTTGATTTGCGGATTTTCGCGCACGGTGAATACTTGTGGCGCATTAGGAATCTCTAGAGAAACATCCTTGACGTAGAGCTTTTCAATATTGAATACTGCTTGTGGCGCTTCTTGTTCAGCGGCTGCTGGGGTGTTTTGATCGGCTTCTGCCATGATATTTTCCTAAAGGGTCAGCAAAGTAAAGGCGGCATTTTAGCCGCTTCCATCACTTTTGAATACGCGAAAGTAATGGATCTAATTCTCCCGCCCTGTCCAAGGCGTAAAGGTCCTCAAATCCGCCCACGTAAACCTCGCCAATATAGATCTGTGGCACAGTGCGCTTGCCGGTGCGCTGCATCATTTCCAGGCGTCGCTCTGGCTCCAGATCGACCCGGATCTTGTGGATGTCTTTGACCCCTTTACTGGCCAAAAGCCTTTCGGCATTGATGCAATAAGGGCAAACGGCGGTAGAGTACATCGTGATTTCCGACATGGGATAACCTCTTAATGAAATAACATTCTAAGCAATCAGCATAAAGCCGGGCGAAGTAATTTGTTTCACCGAACTTGCAATCGCTTCGATCGCTCCCACACGGCTGAAACTCTTGCGCCATGCGAGAGCAATTCTACGTGTTGGCATAGGTGCCGCAAAGGGTATCAACTTTATCAGCGGGCTGTTGTAGCGGGCTGATGTGGCGCTCATGGGTAACACGGTGATACCCAATCCTGAAGCCACCATATTCCGCACGGTTTCCAAGGAGTTACCTTGTAACACTTCTCCGTTACGTGATAGCGATGGACACGCTTCGAGAACCTGATTGCTAAAACAATGCCCACTGTTCAGTAACAATACTTTCTCTTGGGAAAGTTCTTCAGCGCTGATACAGGTTTTGCTTGACCAAGGATGGTCTACAGGGATCGCCACTACGAAACCCTCATCATAAAGCGCCAAAGTTTCTACCCCAGGTACGACAAAAGGTAATGCAATGATGGCCACATCCAACAAACCATTACGTAACTGGTACTCAAGATTTGCCGTTGTATTCTCTTCCATATCCAAGGGCATCTCAGACGCTTGCTTATGTAATATGGGGATCAATTCCGGCAATAAATAGGGGCCAACCGTATAAATGGCTCCCAGACGTAAAGCCCCTACCAGCGGATTAGTGCCTTGACGCGCCAGTTGCTTGATTCTGTCGGCCTCATCCAGCACCCGCGCCGCTTGCTCAACGATGGCTTCACCCACCGTGGTCAAGCTGATGTCATTCTTCTTGCGCTCGAACAACTTTACGCCAAGCTCCTCCTCCAACTTCTGGATAGCCAAACTCAGTGCAGGTTGGGTGACAAAACAACGCTCTGCTGCGCGCCTGAAGTTACGTTCGCGACTTACTGCGACGATGTATCTAAGTTCATTTAAAGTCATCTGCAAACCAATTTTGATTAGAATAATAAATCGTAACAATAAAAATATACAATTAGATTTATCAAATGGCAAGCTCTAGAATGCAGTCCATCATCACTGCCCGTGATGCAGATTTCAACGTAACTCAACTCAACCAAAGGAGAACCACATGGCAACGAATTTGATCAACACCCAAGTACAACCGTTCAAGGCTCAAGCCTTCCATAACGGCAAGTTTATCGAAGTCAC
>JAIOOY010000040.1 GCA_021414145.1 Methylophilales bacterium
GTCTGGATGATGATTTCCTCGGCGGCGTGATCCACCTCGCTCACATAGTCGTTGATGCTCTTTTGTTGCACATTCAGTACGTCTAGGTTCTGTGCGCCACGGTTGATGATGGAACCGGCGCTGCGGGCGGCTTTGATCGCCGTGTTAAGCATGGGATGCATGAGTTTGGAAGTATCAATATAAAATAGGCGCTCATTTTACCTGAAACCACTCACATCGCCTTGAACAAACTAGACCAGATTCGCATCGTCCTTTGTCAAACCAGCCACCCCGGTAATATAGGCTCCACGGCGCGCGCCATGAAGACCATGGGCTTGACCGATTTGCGGCTGGTCAACCCGCTCAAATTCCCACATAACGAGGCCGACATGATGTCCGCCGGGGCGACCGACATACTGGAAGCCGCACAAGTGTGCGATTCGCTGGAACAAGCCTTAGTCGGCTGTAGCTTGGTGATCGGCCTGACGGCGAGACGGCGTGAGTTATCGCATCAGGCCGGTTCGCCGCGCGAAGCCGCAGCACTGGCGATTACTACCGAGCAACAAGTGGCGTTTGTGTTCGGCAACGAGACCAGCGGCATGTCCAACGAGGAACTTATCCGCTGCCAGTACTTGGCGCACATCCCCGCCAATCCTGATTACTCCTCGCTGAATCTGGCGTCAGCAGTGCAGATCATGGCGTATGAGCTGCGCATGGCGACACATGGCGCGCCGCCGGTTGAGGAGCCGAAGAATCCCTACAAGCGCATCAAACCTGCTACGCATGATGAGATTGAGGGGTTTTACAGGCATCTGGAGCAGACGCTGGTTGAGATTGGCTATTTGAACCCGGCCGAGCCCAAGCGCTTGATGTCGCGGCTACGTCGGCTGTTCACGCGGGCGGGGTTGCAGCAGGAGGAAGTGAATATCCTAAGGGGGGTATTGAAGGCAGTGCTCGAGAAGTAGCAATTTTCGAATCAATCGAGTTTAAACTAACCCCATTCATTGTTGGAAGCTGGAATTAGTAATCATGTATGGGATATTCTGGGTATTGTGAAACTTATTCGAGAAGAAGAATCTAAGAAGCATGGTGGTTATAAAAAGAAAAACTCAAGCTAATAAAGAATTGGTGGAACTTGTCGATAAGGGGGCGATAGAGTACGAGACTTAAGCTATTGACTAATTAGGCTACGTTGTTGTACCCTTTAATTGAGTCGGGCGCGCTGACCATAACTTGCAGTGCATTGGGATTTATCCCTCCTGGCTCACCTATTCGTAATAGGCCGGTAATAATTACCGGCCTATTTTTTTATATGGGGATGGTCGTATGTACATGCTCTATCTCGATGAATCAGGGTCTGTCACTGATGCCCATCAAAAATACTTTGTATTGGCTGGCGTTTGCGTATTTGAGCGTAAGACACACTGGATTGAGCAAGAGCTAAATACAATCGCAAGTAGATTTGCTCCTAAAATCCCATATTCAATAGAATTACATGGGTCTCCGATGCGGTCGGGTCGCGATGGATGGAAAAAATTCCCGTTCAATGACCGTGAGCAGGCCATAAAGGATGCTCTGAAATTAGGCATTCAGGATGCTCGCACCAACAAAGGAGGGACCCCAGCTAAAGGGGTGCGACTCTTCGGCGCAGTAGTGAAAAAGAGTGCTATTGCCGGGATTGATCCTGTTGAACATGCTTTTGAACAATTATCAAGTCGATTTGACTTGTTTCTGAAACGCCTATACGCAAAGCATAACGAAGCTCATCGTGGCATTATTATTTTAGATAAATCCTCAACTGAAAAACGGATCCAAACTTTATCACGCGAGTTCAAATATTCTGGACACGCATGGGGAAAGACAAAAAATTATGCAGAGGTTCCCGTGTTTCTTGACTCAAAAGCGTCACGTTTGATTCAATTGGCTGATCTCGTAGCCTTTGCTCTTTATCGATTTCATGAACACAACGACAATTCGTTCTATGACATCATCAAATATTGTTTTGATAGCGAGGGTGGTGTCGAGCATGGACTTTATGTGAAGGCTTAAATTTCAAACTGAACCACTACCAAAATTCGAGTTATGATTGTTAGACTTCATTGATTCTCATTTATTTCGGTTCAAAACTTAACGAAGCAGAATTAATGCAATAGCGCAGCCCCGTCGGCGGCGGGCCATCAGGGAATACATGCCCCAGATGCGCGTCGCAGACATTGCAGATGACTTCGGTGCGTATCATGCCGTGGCTGACATCCCGTTTCTCCAGCACATTATCCGGGTTGAGCGCCTTGAAGTAGCTGGGCCAGCCGCAGCCGGAATCGAACTTGGTGTCGGATTCAAACAGCGGCGTGCCGCAGCATACGCAGGTGTAGATGCCGTGCTCGTTGTGATAGGTGTATTCGCCGGTGCCTGGGCGCTCGGTGGCGGCGTGGCGGGTCACTTGGTATTGGATGGGGCTGAGTTGTTTTTGCCATTCGGTTTCAGTTTTGACGACTTTTTTCATAATAATCTCCTTTCCCTCTCTTTGAATCGCAGAATAATCCACACTGGTAGTTGAGGCAATGAGACGTGATTAAGTTCTCATCCTTACGCAGATTTTCTCTGTATCCCCCTGTCGTGATAACCTTGCACTTTTGTAAACTATTAAATCCTGATTATGTTTGATCATCTGCGTGAGGATATCTCCGTCGTTTTTGAGCGTGACCCTGCGGCACGCAACACTTGGGAGGTGCTCACTACTTACCCCGGCGTGCATGCGCTTATCTTTCACCGCCTGACGCATTGGCTGTGGGGTATAGGCTTACGCTGGCTGGCACGGTTCATCTCACATATCGGGCGCTGGTTGACGGGTATCGAGATACATCCCGGTGCGACCATAGGCCGCCGCTTTTTTATAGATCACGGTATGGGCGTGGTGATCGGCGAGACCGCCGTCATCATGGACGATTGCACGTTGTATCACGGCGTGACTTTGGGCGGTACTTCATGGAACAAGGGTAGACGGCACCCTACGCTGGAGAATGGCGTGGTGATAGGCGCTGGTGCCAAGGTACTGGGACCGATCACAGTAGGAGCCGGTGCCAAGATAGGTTCCAATGCGGTGGTGGTGAAAGATGTACCCGCAGGGGCAACTGCGGTGGGCATTCCTGCACGTATTCTGGATCAGGCGAAAGCCAAGAAGCGTGATAAGACCGCGCAAAAAATGGGCTTCTCTGCTTATGCGGTAGGGGACGATGGCAATGACCCGATGGCCAAGGCGATACATGCACTTTTGGACCATGCCGATAGTCAGGATAAGCGCCTGCAAGCGTTGACCGAAAAGCTTGCCAAGCTAGGCGCAGACTTGGAAGTGGACGAAAAAGTGGGTGATGCTTTTGACGTAAAGCACCTGAATAAAATAGTTGACTAAACTCCTAGGGTATTATATTATTCTGGCATGTTAAATCCGAATGCCAGCCGCTGGCTAGCAAGTACAAGCAAGCTATGAGACTCACCACCAAAGGCCGTTTTGCTGTTACTGCGATGCTTGATCTCGCCATGAACGAGAACGGTCGCCCCGTAACTTTGGCCGATATCAGCGAGCGTCAAAGCATATCGCTTTCCTATTTAGAGCAGTTGTTCAGTCGCTTGCGCCAAGGCGGCTTGGTGACCAGTGTGCGTGGCCCTGGCGGCGGCTATCGGGTGGCGATGGCGTTGGAGGATGTTTCGGTGTCTTCCATCATTCGCGCAGTAGACGAGCAGATTGATGCCACCCAATGCGGCGGTAATGAAAACTGTAAAGACGAAAAGCGTTGTATGACGCACGATCTGTGGACATCACTCAACCATCGGATTTTTGATTATCTTGAAGGCGTGAGCCTGCAACATTTGGTGTCGGCGCAACAGGGTCAGAAAGTGGCAGTGATTAGCCAGCCAGCCAGCAAGAGGGCGCTAGAGGCGGGGATTTAAGCAACGCCATGGATGCTGTTTATTTTGATCACAATGCTTCCAGCCCTTTAGATGAAAGGGTACTGGCTGCGATGATGCCCTATTTGGCATCCGGTAATGCCAGTAGCCGCCATAGTTTTGGACGTAAAGCACGTGAGGCCGTAGACACGGCAAGGCAGCAAGTGGCGGAAAGTTTGGGTGCGCACCCGACCCAGTTAGTATTTACTAGCGGTGGCACTGAGTCAGATAACCTAGGCTTGCTGGGTATAGGGGCTAACCTAAAACCCAGTCAGATACTGGTCAGTGCGGTGGAACATCCTGCTGTGATGCGCACTGCCGAAGCTATGCGCCGCCAAGGTTGGGCTTTACGCAAAGTAGGCGTGGGGGCAGAAGGTTTGGTGCGGATAGACGATTTTTTTGCCGCCTTGGAAGTGCCTACCGGTTTGGTTTCGGTGATGATGGCGAATAACGAAACCGGCGTGGTGCAAGATATTGCAACCATGGCTGAATTGGCCAAACAGCGCAAAGCCGTATTCCATACTGATGCGGTGCAAGGCTTGGGAAAAATGCCCATAAATTTCGCTGAACTGAATCGGCATGGCGTTGGTGCATTGAGTGTTTCGGCGCACAAGATTGGTGGGCCGCAGGGAGCCGGTGCGCTGGTGTTTGATAAGAAGTTGGATCTGCGCGCCATCCAGTTTGGTGGCGGGCAAGAAAAAGGTTTGCGTGGTGGCAGTGAGAACGTGGCAGCGATTGTGGGGTTTGGTGCAGCGTGCAGCATATTGAAAGTGCAGCAAAGTGCCCAACATACTCATCAGTTGCGTGAAGTTTTAGAGCAAGGCATTACGGAATTAGGTGGTGTGATTTTCGGTGCGAGTGCTAAACGCTTGAGCAACACCAGTTTTTTTGCCTTTCCTGATGTGGATGGCGAAACTCTGGTGGTGGCGCTGGATAGAGCGGGTTTTGCTGTGGCGAGTGGTTCGGCGTGTTCCAGTGATAGCACTGATCCCAGCCCGGTATTGCTGGCGATGGGAGTGATGCCGGAATTGGCGCAGGGCGCGGTTCGAGTGAGTTTGAACCACAGCAATACGATGCAGGAAGTACAGGATTTTTTGAAGGCGCTAAACCATGCGCTCAAAAAGATGCAGCAACTAGCAGCAATAGCAGCTTAAAAGGAAAAAACATGAGCAAGACCCCGATTTATTTAGATTATTCCGCCACGACGCCAGTAGACAAGCGCGTGGCCGAAGCGATGATCCCCTACCTGACCGAAAAGTTCGGTAACCCGGCTTCGCGTTCTCACAGTTTTGGCTGGGAGGCAGACGATGCGGTGGAGAATGCACGTGAGCAAGTAGCGGCTCTGGTCAATGCGGACTCCAAGGAAATCGTCTGGACTTCTGGTGCGACTGAGTCCAATAACCTCGCCATCAAAGGCGCGGCCAACTTTTATGCAGCTAGCAAGGGAAAGCACATTATCACCGTGATGACCGAGCACAAGGCGGTGATAGATCCGGTTCGTGAGTTGGAGCGTCAAGGTTTTGAGGCTACTTTCCTTGAACCTGAGCCTAATGGTTTAGTGGATATTGCCAAATTCAAAGCAGCGCTACGACCCGATACCGTGCTGGCTTCGGTGATGTTGGTAAACAACGAAATCGGCGTGATTCAAGACATCGAAGCGATCGGCAATCTTTGCCGCGCAAACGGCACGATTTTCCACGTGGATGCAGCACAGGCCACAGGCAAGGTGGAAATCAACCTGGAAAAACTGCCGGTGGATTTGATGAGTTTTTCTGCTCATAAAACCTACGGTCCAAAAGGCATAGGCGCACTCTATGTGCGCCGCAAGCCAAGAGTAAGGCTGGAAGCGCAAATGCACGGTGGCGGGCATGAACGCGGTTTCCGTTCCGGCACATTACCTACGCACCAAATCGTAGGCATGGGTGAGGCCTTCCGTATTGCTAAAGACGAAATGGCGTTGGAAAACGCACGCATTCGTCGCCTGAGAGACAAGTTGCTGGCCGGTTTGAGCGAAATTGAAGAAGTGTATGTGAATGGCGATCTCAAGCAACGCGTTCCACACAATCTCAATATCAGCTTCAATTATGTAGAAGGCGAATCGCTGATCATGGCGGTGAAAGACATCGCCGTATCGAGTGGTTCGGCCTGTACTTCAGCCAGTTTGGAGCCATCGTATGTGTTGCGTGCTTTGGGACGTAGCGATGAGTTGGCACATAGCTCCATCCGTTTTTCGATTGGTCGGTACACGACTGAGGAGGATGTGGATTACACCATCGATCTGCTGAAAACCAAGATTGAAAAATTGCGTGAGTTGTCCCCGCTTTGGGAGATGTTCCAAGAGGGAATCGATATATCAAAAGTTGAGTGGGCGGCCCACTAAAGGAGTAACAAAATGGCATATTCAGACAAAGTATTAGATCACTACGAAAACCCACGCAATGTAGGCGCGTTGGATAAAAATGATGATCACGTAGGCACCGGCATGGTGGGCGCACCCGCTTGCGGCGACGTGATGAAGCTGCAAATTCGCGTCAATGACGACGGTATCATCGAAGATGCCAAGTTCAAAACCTACGGCTGCGGCTCTGCGATTGCTTCATCTTCGCTGGTGACTGAATGGCTTAAGGGTAAAAACTTGGATCAAGCGATGACGATTAAAAATTCTGATATCGCCGAAGAATTGGCTTTGCCACCGGTGAAGATACACTGCTCGGTATTGGCAGAAGATGCTATCAAGGCAGCGATTGCTGATTTGAAGCAAAAACAGGCGGCTTAAGACTAATGGCAATTACGCTTACAGAACCAGCGGCGGCACGTGTGCAAAAATTCATCGCCAATCGTGGCAAGGGCGTGGGTTTGCGCTTGGGCGTTAAAACCACGGGCTGCTCGGGCATGGCTTATACGTTGGAGTTCGTGGACGAGACTAATCCCGAAGATGTGGCGTTTGAAAGCCATGGTGTGAAGGTCATTGTTGACCCGAAAAGCTTGGTGTATATAGACGGCACCGAGCTGGATTTTGCTAAAGAAGGCTTGAACGAGGGTTTCAAGTTCAATAACCCCAACGTTAAGGACGAGTGTGGCTGCGGGGAGAGCTTTACTGTTTGATTTTTTGTAAATCGAACGTGGCCAGTGTTCGCTTATGAGCCAAACCCATTTCCAGCTATTCAACTTGCCACAGGCATTTGCCATTGATTTAGCGGTACTTGATACTCAATACCGTCGCCTGCAAAGCGAAGTGCACCCTGACCGCTTTGCATCTGCTTCGGATGCTGAAAAGCGTCAGTCTTTGCAATTGGCCACCCAAGCTAATGATGCATACCAAACCCTGAAAGACCCATTGCAGCGCGGTCGCTACTTATTGCAACTCAAAGGCATAGACACGCTGGAAGAATCCAACACGGCGATGCCGACAGCGTTTTTGATGCAACAGATGGAGTGGCGTGAAGCGATAGAAGACGCGCAAAATATGGCGCAGTTAGAGGTTTTGCAGCAGGATTTGCGTGAAAAATTCAACTCCCTGTGTGCTAAATTGCAGGCTGCGCTTGACCAAAGTCATGATGATAAAATGGCGACGGAAGCAGTGCGCCAACTGAGCTTTATGGATAAATTGCTGAACGAGATTGATCAAGCGATGGAATTGATAGAAACCTAATGGCGCTATTACAAATCTCCGAACCCGGCATGAGTGCTGCACCGCATCAGCACAAGTTGGCGGTGGGCATAGATTTAGGCACGACTAACTCACTCGTCGCCACGGTCCGCAGCGGCATGAGCGTGGTCCTCAAGGACGAAGATGGCCGGGCTTTGTTGCCCTCCATCGTGCGTTATCAATCGAACGCTGTGGAAGTGGGTTACGCCGCGCAAAAACATCAAAGTCACGATCCGCTCAACACTATCTCCTCAGCCAAGCGCCTGATGGGG
>JAIOOY010000041.1 GCA_021414145.1 Methylophilales bacterium
GAAGGGCGCTCACTATAGCCAAAACGGCGCTTGCCGTCAATTTTAATCTGTTAAAATCTCTTATTTATACGGGCTTCTAGCGAATTTATGACAGCACAGCTGATTGATGGCAAGGCAATTTCTGAGAACCTATTGGCGACTTTGAAAACGCGCATCGCCCAGCGTTTGTCAGTAGGTAAACGCGCGCCTTGCTTGGCCGTGGTGCTGGTGGGCGCTGATCCAGCATCGAGTATTTATGTGAGCAAAAAACGCCAGAGCTGCGAGGTGATTGGTCTGCACTCGCTGGCTTATGATTTGCCTGCCGACGCTGCGTTGAATACTTTGCTGGAACTGATAGACACGCTGAATTCTGATACGAATGTGGATGGCATTTTGGTGCAACTACCGCTACCTACACACATGGATACCACGCAAGTCATCGAACGCATAGACCCACACAAAGACGTAGATGGCTTCCATCCTTACAACATCGGCCGTCTGGCGCAGCGTATGCCTTTGTTACGACCTTGTACACCGAAAGGGATAATGACCATGCTGACAACCACGGGCTTAGAGATTAAGGGATTGAATGCGGTGGTAGTAGGCGCGTCCAATATCGTGGGGCGGCCTATGGCGTTGGAATTACTATTGGCGGGCTGCACCACCACAGTGTGCCATCGCATGACGCGTGATCTGGCGGCTGAAGTTGGACGAGCAGAATTGCTGGTAGTAGCCGCAGGCAATCCTGGTCTAGTCAAGGGCGAATGGATACGCGAAGGCGCGATTGTGGTGGATGTGGGCATCAACCGCCTGGAGAACGGCAAAATTTGCGGCGATGTGGATTTTGAAATCGCCAGACAACGTGCCGCGTGGATTACTCCAGTGCCCGGAGGCGTGGGGCCGATGACAGTGGCCACCTTGATGGAAAATACACTGGAAGCCCTGGAGATGCACGAAGCGAGCTAAAACAAGTTCAGTAATAGCGTCATATCTACATGACTATTGTCCGTGGGCTCGCCTAAGTCGCTCAACACCGTTACCGCCCCGGAAAAATCTTGTGCAGAAGTGTAACCATTGGTAGTGATAATAGTTCTAAGCCCAGCACCCAGCGCCGATTTCAGGCCATTCTCAGAATCTTCAAACGCTAGACACTGTGTCGCATCCAGCCCCAATTCTTTCAATGCCCACAGGTAAATGTCCGGCGCTGGCTTCTTTGCCGGAACTATGTCACCTGCTGCGATCACGTCGAACCAAGTAGGCGCATCCTCAGCCAGACTATAACGAAGCAAAGACATAACGTTTTCTGGCGAAGTGGTGGTGGCAATAGCCAAACGTAGGTCTGCATTTCTAGCCTCTAACAATAAGCGCTTCACGCCTCGCCTTAAAGGGATTTTTCCCTCGCTCAGCATGCGGTTGTAATGTCTGGTTTTGGCTTGATGCACACTGGAGAGAAAATCATCCCTGAACTGGCTATCGGGGTGAAATCTCTGCAAATAATGACGCAAACGCTCTTTGCCACCAGTCACGCGCAACAATTCCCCATATAGAGCATCATCCCAATGCCAATCCAAACCAAACTCGGCAAAAGCCAAATTAAAAGCAGGCAGGTGTGCATCGTGCTCAGTGTCAGCCAGCGTGCCATCCACGTCAAATATTAGTGCGGCCAACTTGGTGCTGGATTTATTTTGCATTCCTCTATACACTTTCGCCTTCGTTGTTTTTGAAGAAAAAACTCCCTGTTTCTGGGAGCCTGAAATCATACTATGTCCGATGTAAAAACCCACTTCACACCTTATCAGCCCAAGGCTGGTGAGGAGTACATGAACGAGCAACAGCGCGAGCATTTTCGCAAAATCCTCAACACCTGGAAAGGTGAGTTATCGCAGGACATAGATCGCACTGTGCATACCATGCAGGACGAAGTCACTATGTTCGCCGACCCCAACGACCGTGCTAGCCAAGAGTCTGACATGACTTTGGAACTGCGCAATCGTGACCGTGAACGCAAGCTGATCAAGAAGATTGAAGAAACGCTCGCCAAAATCAGCGAAAACGAATACGGCTACTGCGAAAGCTGCGGCGTAGAAATTGGTCTGAAGCGCCTGGAAGCCCGCCCTACCGCCACGCTTTGCATTGATTGCAAGACTCTAGATGAGATTCGGGAAAAGCAAGTGGCAAAATAGCCACATCGTTTTCGCTGTAGACGTTACGCTGAAACAAAACGGGTTGCAAAGTTTTACTTTGCAACCCGTTTTGTTTCATTACTACCCTGCAGTATTCTGCTGACGGATACGGATATGTAACTCTCTCAATTGCTTCTCGTCTACTTCATTCGGTGCCTTAGCTAACAAGCACTGCGCGCGCTGCGTCTTAGGGAAAGCAATCACGTCACGGATGGATTCTGCACCTGCCATCAGTGTCACCAAACGATCTAATCCAAAGGCCAAGCCTCCGTGAGGAGGAGCGCCGTATTGTAGAGCTTCCAGTAGGAAACCAAATTTCTCCTGCGCTTCTTCCTTGCTGATGTTAAGCGCGTCGAACACCTTGGACTGCACGACTTGGCTATGGATACGCACCGACCCGCCACCGACCTCCCAGCCGTTAATGACCATGTCGTAAGCTTTGGATAAAGCAACGCCCGGATTGCTGGTGAGCATATCTTCGTGGCCGTCTTTGGGCGCGGTAAAGGGGTGATGCAATGCCGCCCAACGGTTGTTCTCTTCATCGTGCTCGAACATGGGAAAATCTACCACCCACAAGGGTGCCCAGGCACGGCCATCCACATGACCTTTTTCGTGGCCGACTTTTGCTCTTAACGCTCCCAGTGCCTCATTGACCACTTTGGTTTTTTGCAGAGCCTTGGCGTGAATGTTTTTTACAATCGGGCTTTGCAGTCCTGTTTCGTTGAGTTGGGTGATGTCGTTAATCTTGATGTAGGCCAGACCTTTAGCCCCGTATATCTTGACGAACTCGGTGTAGGCATCAATCTCAGAACGCGAAATCGCGGCGCCGTTAGGTACACGCAGGGCGGCAACACGGCCACTTTCCATATTGGCAGCGCCAGAGAACACCTTGAAATCAACATCCTTCATCACGTCAGAAAGCTCAGTGATTTCCAACGTGACGCGCATATCCGGCTTGTCCGAGCCATATTTGGCCATGGCTTCGGCAAAAGAGATTCTGGGGAAAGCGGCCGGCAACTCGACGGCCTGTACGCTTTTGAACATCTGGCGAATCATTTCTTCGACGATATTCATGATTTGTTCTTCACTCATGAACGAGGTTTCAATATCCACCTGCGTGAATTCCGGCTGGCGGTCGGCACGTAAATCCTCATCACGGAAGCATTTTACGATTTGGAAATAGCGGTCAAAACCCGCCACCATCAACAATTGCTTAAACAGTTGCGGTGACTGCGGTAGCGCGAAGAACATCCCTGCATGAACTCGCGACGGGACGAGATAATCTCGTGCGCCTTCTGGCGTAGAGCGCGTCAGCATCGGCGTTTCGACCTCGATAAAACCGTTCACGTCGAGGAAATCACGCAAAGTCTTGGCAACACGATAACGCAGCATCAAATTCTTCTGCATGGCCGGACGGCGCAGATCTATGTAGCGGTGTTCCAGGCGCACTGTTTCACTCAGATTATCGTCATCCAGCATAAACGGCGGCGTGAGCGAAGGATTGAGGATTTCAATCTCACTGGCCAGCATTTCTACTTCACCCGTGGGGATGTTGGGGTTGACCGTGCCCTCAGGCCGGGCGCGCACTTTGCACACCACTTTCAACACAAATTCGTTACGCACGGTTTCAGCATTGGCAAACGCCTCTGCAGTATCAGGATCAATCACGATTTGCGACATGCCAGTACGGTCGCGCAAGTCAATAAAAATTACCCCGCCGTGGTCACGACGACGGTGTGCCCAGCCGCATAATGTAACGGTTTGAGCTATATGTTGGCTATTGATTTCGCCACAGTAGTGAGTGCGCATAGTTTTCTAAATGTTGGGGATAAGGATTAAAAATGGACTACTGATTTACGGTTTTGGGTGACACAACCCCCATCGAGATGATGTATTTCAAAGCTTCGTCAACGCTCATATCTAACTCTATGACCTCACTCGCTGGCATCATCAAAAAGAAGCCTGAGGTTGGGTTCGGCGTGGTGGGGACATAAACACTGACGTAATCACCTTTCAAGTGATTCGCCACATCACCGCCTGGCTGACCAGTCTGAAACGCTATCGTCCAACTGCCTTCACGTGGATATTGCACCAAAAGCGCTTTACGGAAGGCGTTACCAGAATCGGAAAATAGCGTATCTGAGACTTGCTTGACACTAGCGTAGATGGATTTCACTACGGGCACATGCCCCAGCATCGCCTCCCACACTACCACCAGACGCTTACCTAATATATTGGCGGCAACTAGACCGGTAAATAGCACGATGAATAGCGTCAAAAACACCCCAAAACCAGGGATATCCACACCCAAAAGAGTATCTGGTCGCCAAGCGGGTGGAAGCAGCAACAAAGACTGGTCCAATACACCGATAAGCGTTTTCAGCACCCAAACGGTGATGACTAGAGGTACAAGAACCAGCAAACCGGTAATGAAATAACGCTTCATGAATGGATACACTTAGTGGCAGGCACAGCCGGGATTACAAGCAGCGGCGGGCGCAGGAGCTTCACTGGCAGTTTCTTTTGCTGCGGGTTTATTGCCGCCCTTAAAGTCACTGGCATACCAGCCACTTCCTTTTAATTGGAATCCGGCAGCGGAGACTTGTTTTTCAAACGTATCTTTGCCGCAATCGGGGCAAGTAGTAAGCGGTGCGTCGTTGATTTTACGCAGTAATTCTTTTTCAACGCCACAACTGGTGCAGCGATATTCGTAAATTGGCATAACGGAGGCCTCTTGAAAGAACGGGATTATACCCGAACACTTACTATATTGAGTTTATGTACACAATATCAAGAGGTTGAAGCTAGCATATCCCGCACAAAAACTTCAAACTCAGCAACAGGCAAGGGGCGACTGAGAAAATAACCTTGATAGGCGTGACAACTTAAACGTTTAAGATATTCGCGCTGCGATTTACTCTCGACACCCTCGGCCATCACTTCTATACCTAGGCTGTATCCTAAGGCGATAATGGTGCGGATGATCGAACTGCTGTTTTGATTGGTGAATATATCTTGAACAAAGAGCTGGTCAATTTTGATCTGACTGAGCGGTAAACTCTTCAAATATGACAACGAAGAATATCCCGTTCCAAAATCATCCAGCGAGAAACTAACCCCTTCAAGTTTCAATGCGGCCATTTTGACGATCACCGACTCCACATCATCCACCAGCAGGCCTTCAGTCAATTCCAGCTTCAAGCGTTTCGGATTAGCTCCGGTTTGATGCAGCACGCTTAGCACCTGTTCCAAAAAATCCGGATGGCGAAATTGGCGAGGGCTCACGTTTACAGACAGGCTAAGGTTGGAAAACTCCGGATGCTCTGCCCACTCTGCCAGCTGGCTGCAGGTAGTTTGCAATACCCAATGACCGATCTCGTTAATCAGTCCAGTAGTTTCGGCCAAAGCAATAAATTGCGCGGGCAATATCTCACCGCACTCTTCACTCTGCCAACGCAACAACACCTCCGCCCCCGCCAGCTTGCCTTCATGATCTAACTGCGGCTGATAGTGCAGCAAAAACTGCTGATGTTTAATGGCTTGCCGCAATCCCTTTTCAGTGGCAGCGCGCAACGCAATGACTGCCTGCATCTCTGGTTCAAAGAAACAAAAAGCGTTACGCCCCTCATGCTTGGCACGATACATCGCCAGATCCGCATGTTTCAAAACCTCATCCGCATCGTGGGTCTGGTCACCAAATAGTGCGATGCCAATGCTGGGGGTGCAACGATGTTCGTGATCACCAAGCAGAAACGACTCACTAAAACTATGTAGTATCTTTTCTGCCACCACGCGTGCCTGAGCGGCAGCGATTTCGGCAGCGTCACTCACCTCTTCCAACAACAACACGAATTCGTCACCCCCCAAGCGCGCTACTGTATCGCTCTCCCGTACGCACAAGCTGAGCCGCTCGGCGACTTTTCGCAACAACCTATCCCCCAAGTCATGTCCCATCGTGTCGTTGAGTATTTTGAAGTTGTCCAGATCAATGAAGAGCAACGCCCCGATTTGCTTGTTACGGCTACAGAACTGTAATGCCTGCTGCAAACGGTCATGCAATAACTGACGATTAGGCAAGTTAGTGAGGCTATCGTAAAAAGCAAGATGTTGTATCTGAGAGGCGACCAACTCCCGCTCCATCTCTGCAGCGACTCGCACAGCAAAAATCTTCAACGTCTCAATAATGGCTTCCGAGTATTGTAAAGGCTGGCGATAAAATGCGTTGACTATCCCAATCGGCTCAGAAGCAACATTGCGGACACGCACTCCCATATACGCCTCTATCCCAAATTCAGTGAAGAACGGGTCATTAGGAAAGCGCTCCTTGATTGCTACCGGAATCAGGCATTCATCACCCGCTATCAATGCATCACAAGGTGTCCCAGCCAATTCGTAGTCACACTCCTCATCCAGTTTCCCATCTATCACGGAACCCAAAGTGCGCGCCATGGTGGGAGGGTTCCCTGGCAAAAATTTGCTGATATAGCCTGCGTCAGCGCCTACTGCTGCCACCATAGCAAGTGCCAGACGCTGGAATATATTGTGTTCTTCATTACCCGTTGCCAATTGGGCGACCTCTTCAATCGCCAATCGAATTCGATCACTTTCGTGTTGATCACGAATACTCATGATGCCAAAAGCCAGGTTATCCGCCATTTTCTGCAGCAACTCAACTTCTTCAGCCGGTAAATTGAACGGCAAATTGGAAGCCATCGAGAGCATGCCAAAGGTTCTTCCCTTATGCCGCAAAGGTAAGCCAATCACTCCACGATATCCATATTGCTTGGCCTTATCCAGCAAGGCGTAATCAGGGTTATGTAACACATCAGGTTCGACAATCGGTTGGCCTAACCTGATTGTCCGTCCACCAACACCACGTCCCGAAGGCTGAGTTTCCGACCAGCTAAGTTTCATCTCATCAATAAAACCCACACCATCCCCAAAACTCGCAACCTTGGTAATGGATTTGTATTCGTCATCTTGGGCATAACCTACCCATGCCATACCATAGCCTCCCAATTCGACGATAGTCTGGCAGATTGAAACGAGAAGTTCATGCTCGTTGTTAATGCGCATCATTGATTCGTTACACCGAATCAGCATCTTGAATGCGCGCTTGCTGCGGGCTAGCGCATGAAGGGCTTCCACCTCATAATCAGTTGTGACTTCATCCGCTGCAATGCCAACCTGACGGCGCAGCATTATTTGCGTCATTACTTGTTCAGCCAACACCTCCAACGCCTCTCTCTGGCGCTGGGATAAAGTACGTGGCACGACATCCAGAACACACAAGGTGCCTATCGCATGTCCGTTGGAAATCAAGGGAATGCCAGCATAAAAGCGGATATTGGTCGCTCCTGTCACCAGCGGGTTGTTGCAAAACCTGGGGTCTGTCGTCGTTTCAGCAACCTCAAGCATTCCAGTGCCTTGGATCGCATGAACACAGAAAGAATCAACACTTCTATCGGTCTGGATGACATCCAAGCCATAAGAAGATTTGAAATACAGGCGGTTTTCATCTACCAGAGTTACTAGCGCAATGGGCGCACTACAGAGTCGTGCCACCATAGCCGTCAAGCGGTCAAACTCAACTTCTTTGGGGGTGTCGAGCAGCTTAAAGGACTTTAGCTCCTTTAGTCGGCGTAGCTCGGCATCATCAGAGGCATTCATGACTGCTAGCCTCTCTCAGATGTCCGTCAAAAAGGGATATCATCATCCATCTCATTGATAGAGCCGCCCGCAGGCTGAATTGGGGCTGAGCGTGGTGCGCCCTGAGAGCCAGATGGAGCAGATTGGTCTTCCTCCGCCACTTCAAAGGTGTTGCCACCACCGCTACGCCCACCCAGCATTTGCATGCGATCCGCCACGATCTCGGTGGTGTATTGGTCTTGACCTTCTTTGTTGGTCCACTTGCGAGTTTGCATACGACCTTCGACGTACACGGATGAACCCTTCTTCAGGTATTCGCCGGCAATCTCGCCCAGCTTACCGAACATGACGATGCGTACCCATTCGGTTTTCTCTTGCTTGGCACCAGATTTATCCTTGAAGTTTTCTGTGCAAGCGATTGAAAAATTGGCCACCGCGCCGCCATCAGGCATATAGCGCATTTCAGGGTCGCGCCCCAAGTTGCCAATAAAAGTGCAGCGATTAAGTGATGCCATTTGCTTTCCCCTTTAATTTTTATCCAATAGTTTGCGTGCGCCAGCCTCGTCCCACTCGCCCAAACGCAGTTTTAAGTATGCTACACCTTGCCCCGAAATCACGATAGCCTCGACCACGCCATCTATCTGCGAAAGTGCTGCAGACAGCGCCAGTGCTTGTTTTTCGTCAATATCCCCAACGGCCATCATGTGCGTGCGTACCGCAGGTGGCGCTTGCATGGAAAGTGCCAACAGCAACCACGCTAAGCATAAGCCGGCGGCGAACACAAATACCGCCGCGCTGCCTACGTGCTGCGCCAGCAATCCACCTAGCGCACCGCCCAAAAACAGCCCAAAAAACTGGAAGCTGTTGTACACGCCTATCGCAGTACCCTTGCTGCCAGTCGGCGCGATTTTGGATACCAGCGAAGGCAGTGTGGCTTCCAGCAGATTGAACGCCAGGAAAAACAAAAACAATGACACCACCACACCAGTGAAGTTGTGGATGAACACCGCCATCAGTAATGTGGAAACAAATAACAACGTCACCGCGCCGCAGAATACCTGTTTCATTTTGCCCTTGGTTTCTGCCACGATAATGGCGGGTACCACCGCCACAAAAGAAATCAGCATCACCGGCAGATAGACCTTCCAGTGCGACTCCACCGTCATGCCACCCACACTCACCAGCACCAGTGGAATCACCACAAACAGTCCACGCATCGCCGCATGCAAGCTGAAGATCCCGAAATCCAGCCGCTGTAATTCCGGGTTCTTGAGGATCGCAAATATCTGGTTGGGGATAGTCTGCGCATCAGCATGAACGCGGCTAACCACCGGATTAGGCACGGCGAACTTGATCACCAGCATTGCCGCCAAGGCTAGAATTCCAGTCATGGTGAAAATGCCGGAAACACCTATCACATGCGCCAACGCTGGCCCCGCCACCATGGACAAGCCAAAAGTGGCACCTATGCTCATGCCTATGGCGGCCATGGACTTGGCTCGGTTCTCCTCGCGCGTGAGGTCTGCTGTTAAGGCAATCACCGCCGCAGCGATAGCGCCAGTGCCTTGTACCAAGCGCCCTAAAATGATGATGTAAATATCACTGGCACCTGCAGCAATGAAACTTCCCAGTGCGAACAGCAGCAAACCAACATAGATAACTTTTTTACGTCCATAGCGGTCGGACAATAAGCCAAAAGGAATTTGCAGGCAGGCTTGCGCGAGGCCGTCTATGCCCAAAGCAACACCTATCAAAAACGCGCTGGAACCACCCGGCATCTGGTGCGCGTAAATGGCCAGCACTGGCAAGATGGAGAACATGCCGAACATGCGTAATGCAAAAACGGTAGCCAAGGAAATTGTGGCTCGGCGCTCGAGGGAGGTCATTGCGGTTTGGTGCGTGGAGGACATAAGTAAAATTCTGATTGAGCTTAGGGTAAGAAGTTGCGTATATTAGTAGGTTGACCGACCCGACTGAAATACGCATGGATAGCATACGAATTCGTGGTGCCCGCACCCACAACTTGAAAAATATTTCGCTGGATTTGCCACGCAATAAAATGATCGTGGTGACTGGCCTGTCCGGTTCTGGAAAATCCTCGCTGGCGTTTGACACCTTGTATGCTGAAGGTCAGCGCCGCTATGTGGAATCTTTATCCGCCTACGCCCGCCAGTTTTTAGCGCGTATGGATAAACCCGATGTGGATCTAATCGAGGGTTTATCCCCCGCGATTTCTATCGAACAAAAATCCACTTCGCACAATCCTCGCTCGACAGTAGGAACGGTCACCGAGATTCACGACTATCTGCGCTTGCTGTATGCCCGCGCGGGCGATCCGGAGTGCCCTGAACACGGTATCCAGCTACAAGCCCAGACCGTGTCGCAGATGGTGGATGCCGTGCTGGCACTGCCTGAAGACACCAAGTTGATGATACTCGCCCCTGTTGTAGCCAACCGCAAAGGCGAGCAGATTGAGCTGTTTGAGGACCTACGTGCACAAGGCTTTGTGCGCGTGCGCGTGGACAGCACGATTTACGAGTTGGACAACCCACCAAAACTCGCCAAAACCACCAAGCACCATGTAGATGTGGTGGTGGATAGAGTCAAGGTCAAAGCTGACATCAAACAGCGCATCGCAGAATCCTTTGAAACCGCATTGCGCCTAGCTGATGGACGAGCTTTGGCGGTGGAGATGGATAGCAATACCCAGCATTTGTTTTCCGCCAAATTTGCCTGTCCGCTTTGCAGCTATGCGCTGGCCGAGCTGGAGCCACGCCTATTCTCCTTCAACAATCCCATGGGTGCTTGCCCCAAATGTGACGGTTTGGGAAACATCAGTTTTTTCGACCCCAAGCGCGTGGTGGCATTTCCACATTTGTCGCTGGCTTCTGGCGCGATTAAAAGCTGGGACAAGCGCAACCATTTTTATTTTCAACTACTGCAAAGCTTGGGCGCGCATTACCAGTTTGACGTGGAAACGCCGTTTGAAAAACTCTCCGAGCAGGCACAGCAGGTGGTGCTATATGGCAGCGGTGCAGAAAAGTTGGATTTCACCTACCTCAACGAACGTGGCAAACCCACCATCCGCAACCACGCATTTGAAGGGATTTTGCACAATTTGGACAGGCGCTACCGTGAAACTGATTCGATGATGATACGCGAAGAGTTGGCCAAATATCTCAACTCTAAACCTTGCCCGGAGTGCGCTGGAACGCGCTTGAGGCTTGAAGCACGACATGTGAAAGTGGGCGGCAGAAACGTACATGAAATATGCGAAATGCCGCTCAAACAGACGCTCAACTTTTTTGAATCACTAACGCTCACAGGTCAGAAACTGGCCATTGCAGACAAAATCGTCAAAGAAGTATTGAGCCGCTTATCGTTTTTAACCAACGTCGGTTTGGATTACTTGTCTTTGTCTCGTTCCGCCGAAACCCTTTCTGGCGGTGAAGCCCAGCGCATAAGGCTCGCCAGCCAGATAGGCTCCGGCTTAACCGGCGTGATGTACGTGCTGGATGAACCCAGCATCGGCTTGCACCAACGCGACAATGATAGGCTTCTGGAAACGCTGCGCCATTTGCGCGATATTGGCAACACGGTAATCGTGGTGGAACATGATCAGGATGCCATCATGGCTGCGGATCACGTCGTGGATATTGGCCCCGGCGCGGGCGAACACGGCGGACATATCGTGGCGGAAGGCACGCCGGATCAAATCAAATCAAATCCAAACTCGCTCACTGGACAGTACTTGAGTGGAAGAAAATCTATCTCGATCCCCAAAAAACGCCACGCACCCGACTCAAAACGCTGGGTAAAACTTGAATCCGCGAGCGGCAATAATCTGAAAAATGTCACGCTCAAGCTGCCGGTTGGGCTGCTAGTGTGCGTCACAGGAGTATCCGGTTCTGGAAAATCCACGCTCATCAACGACACCCTATACCGCGCCGTCGCCCGCCATTTATATGGCTCCAACACAGAACCAGCAGCACACGAAGCGATACACGGTATGGAGTTTTTCGACAAAGTGGTAGACGTGGATCAAAGCCCCATAGGCCGAACCCCGCGCTCTAATCCCGCCACCTACACCGGACTTTTCACGCCGATTCGTGAGCTATTTTCCGGCGTGCAAGAATCCCGAATGCGCGGCTACGGCCCTGGCAGATATTCGTTCAACGTCAAAGGCGGCCGCTGCGAAGCTTGTCAGGGCGACGGCGTAATCCGTGTAGAAATGCACTTTTTGCCCGACGTTTACGTGCCCTGCGATAGCTGCAAAGGTCAACGCTACAACCGCGAAACTCTGGAAATCCAATATAAAGGTAAAAACATCCACCAGATATTGGGCATGACCGTGGAACAAGCGCATGAGTTTTTCAGCGCTATCCCGGTGGTGGCAAGAAAGCTCAAAACCCTGCTGGAAGTGGGCCTGGGCTATATCACCCTAGGCCAATCCGCCACCACGCTCTCCGGCGGTGAAGCGCAACGGGTAAAGTTGGCACTGGAACTATCTAAACGCGACACCGGACGCACCTTGTACATCCTAGACGAACCTACCACCGGCCTACATTTCGCCGACATTCAGTTGTTGTTGGACGTACTGCACCGTCTTCGCGATCACGGAAACACTGTGGTCGTCATCGAACATAATCTGGACGTGATTAAAACCGCGGACTGGCTGGTGGATTTAGGGCCGGAAGGTGGCGATGGGGGCGGCATGATTATCGCCGAAGGCACACCAGAGAAAGTGGCAGAAGACAAATTGAGTTATACGGGCAAATACCTGAAAACGATGCTATGAAAATCCCGCAAAAATACAGCAATTTATTATTTGCCTTCATTATGTCGGTAATGATGGCGCTGCTGATGACGGCGATTGTCACGCTAAGATTAACCGGCATTGCCCCCGGATTTTTAATGCGCTGGCTTCATGCTTTCACCACTGCTTGGCCAATAGCGTTTCCCGCTATTTTGCTGCTAGCACCGATTGCACGTAGATGGGTGGCGCGATTAACACGGTAATTTAAGGCACTTCTGCCTGATTCATCCGCGCCAAAATAATTCCAGTCTTCTTCGCCAGCCCCCGTGCTTCACGGTGCTTATCATAAAACCTAGGGTTAGGCACCATGGCTGCCAGCTTTGCTGCTTGCTCCGCGCCTAATCCAGCCGCTGAAGTTTTGTAGTAATGTCTAGCAGCGGCTTCTGCACCGAATACGCCGTTGCCCCATTCGATGACGTTCAGGTAAATCTCCAGAATACGGCGTTTACTCATGAGTTTTTCCAGCATCACCGTAATCAAGGCTTCTTCTAATTTTCGCCAAGGTGTTTTGCGTCCCGACAAAAACAAATTTTTCGCCAATTGCTGGCTGATGGTGGATCCTCCTGCGACGATCTTTCCTTTTTTAAGATTCTTATCGAATGCCTTTTCGATACCATCCCAGTCAAAGCCTTCGTGATCCACAAACTTTGCATCCTCC
>JAIOOY010000042.1 GCA_021414145.1 Methylophilales bacterium
GATATTACCTTGTTGATAGAAGGCGTAAAGAATTCCCCCGACCAGAAACCGATGTAATTAAGACTATCCACATTCAAGGAGTTTGTATGACTGATCTTTTTTCTCCCGTAAAGCTAGGCAGTATGGTGCTCGCCAACCGAATCGTGATGGCACCATTGACCCGTAACCGCGCAGCTATGCCCGGCAATGTGCCGCAAGATAACAACGTCACTTATTACACGCAGCGTGCCTCGGCTGGCCTCATCATTACCGAGGCCACTCCGATCTCTGCCATGGCGCATGGCTATCCGGCCACACCGGGCATTCATACCGCCGAACAGGTGGCGGGTTGGAAGAAGGTGGTAGATTCGGTGCATGCTAAAGGCGGCAAAATTGTTTTGCAGTTGTGGCATGTGGGTCGTATTTCCCATCCATCCTTGCTGCCGGATAACGCATTACCGGTAGCCCCATCAGCCATCAAGCCCGCAGGGCAGGCCTATACCTATGAAGGCTTGCAGGACTTTGTCACGCCACGTGCCTTGGAAGTGAATGAGCTGGCAGGCATCGTGCAGGAATACAAAGCTGCCGCTCAGAATGCTTTGGAAGCCGGATTCGATGGCGTTGAAGTGCATAGCGCCAACGGCTATTTGCTCGATCAGTTTCTGCGCGATGGCAGCAACAAGCGAACAGATCAATACGGGGGTTCCATCCCCAACCGCTCGCGCTTATTACTTGAGGTGATGGCTACCGTGTGCAAGGTGTGGGGTGCGGATCGGGTAGGTGTGCGGATTTCACCTATCAATCCGTTCAACGATATGCACGACTCCAATCCACAGGCCTTGTTCAACCATGTGGCAGAAGTACTCAGCCCGTTCAATCTGGCTTATTTGCACGTGATGGAGATAGGCATAGGCGCGACTGAAGCTTTGCCGGATTTCGATTTTGCTTCCCTGCGCCGTGCTTTCAGAGGCAACTACATGGCAAATGGTGGCTATGACAAAGCGCGGGGAAATGCCGCAATTGCTAATAATTTGGTTGATTGCGTGGCGTATGGTGTTCCGTATATCGCTAATCCGGATTTGGTGGAACGTTTCGCCAAAGATGCGCCACTGAACCAAGCCGACCAAAGCAGCTTTTATGGTGGATCGGAAAAAGGCTACACTGACTACCCCGCCCTTGGAGCTTAACAAATGCAAAAACCTGCCATCACCCAAACGCCACTCCATGAGCTCATTGCCGAGCGCTGGAGTGGACGTGCTTACGATACCAGCAAGCCTGTCACGCCCACACAAATTATCGCCTTGCTGGAAGCGGCTCGCTGGGCACCCAGTTGCTTTGGCGACCAGCCTTGGCGCATTGTGGTGTGGAATAAAACTGTGGATAGCGCAGGCTGGAAAGAGGCACTGGAATGTTTAGCGCCGAGCAACCAGAGTTGGGCGGTGGATGCACCCGTGCTGATGCTGATTGTGTCCGATAGCTTGTTCAGTCATAACAACCAGCCTAATCGTTGGGCGCAGTATGATACTGGGGCAGCGGCGGAAAATTTATGCTTACAAGCGCAAGCGATGGGGTTGATGGCGCATCAGATGGGGGGCTTCGACGCAGATAAAATCCGTGCTTTGGCGGGCGTCCCACAGCAATATACGCCGATGGCGATGTTGACAGTGGGTATGCCAGCCGACCCTGCTAGTTTCAAAGAAGAAATTAAAGAGCGCGAGCTTGCGCCGCGCAAACGCCGGGAATTGGGTGAGCTGTTTTTTGCAGGGAGTTGGGGAAAGCCAGCGGTCTGAGTTACTCCAGCGATTTTACCGCCGTCACAAAGTATTCGGTGTCACCAAAGCAACTAGTCGGTACACCGCGATGCTGCTCGTAAGTCAGCGTAACTTTTTTGCCTAATAGCTTGTTGATCTCAGTGGCGATAGCGTCATCGCGCACCGTAAAGTAGAACTTCTCGCTCATGGTGCCGGGCATGGATACCATCGCCATTTCGCCCTCCCAAGTTTTGCATACCCAGCCTTTGTGAGAAAACTTTTGCACAAAACCGGCACGCTCTCCCGACGAGTAAGACCAGCTCAACGTAATCCAGGTGTAAGTAGCAAACAGAGCAGCAGGGATGACCACAACACCCAACAACCATAGTCCCCAACGCGGCTTTTTAACGACTTCCATGATTTGATCCCTCTAATAATTTAAGGTGATTTTACCTGAGCGCGCTTGCTTAAGTTGCTTCTGTTAGAATTGCGTCTGTTTTTTTATATTCAAGGAATCGTTTCATGGCTGTCATCACACTCACCAAAGCAAATTTCAAAGAAACTGTCGAAAACAACAGTCTTGTTGTTGTGGATTTTTGGGCACCCTGGTGCGCGCCATGCATGAGCTTTACACCCACCTTTGAGGCCGCTTCTGAGGCTAATCCTGATGTGGTGTTCGGGATGGTCAATACAGAAACCGATAACGAAATTGCTGAATACTTTAACGTGGAAAAAATCCCCGGCATTTTGGTCGTGCGCGATCAGGCAGGCATCCTGGCGCAAGTGGGTGAGTTAGGGGCTCCAGCATTGGACGAGATCATCAAGTGGGCACGTCAATACGATATGACCCAAGTCCACGAGTATTACGCCAGCCAGTCTAAGTAGTCAAAAAACCAGAAATTGGGCAGGTATGTGTTAACGTGAACTCGTTAATTGTTGCCTGCCATTTTTTTGCCAGGTTATCAGACGCTAGCACCTAAGAGAGTGATCTAATTTAGGGCAGCTAACGGACATAACGGTCATTCAGCGATGTCCTCCAATTTGGAACTTCCCTGAATATATTCAAATTTCGAAAAGCCTACTCCTATTTGAGCACCCTACGCAACTTGCGAAGTTGCCGCCATACAACTGCCTTGGGCAAGTTCATTGCCATAGCTTGGATGCACCGTTCAAGCCACCCGTGACGGCTTTGCAGACGGTTGATTGCTTTTTCGATATCTTGGCGTATTGCTTGACCATATGCCGTTTCAGCTTTCGTCACAGCCTTTCGTAGTAATGCCAACGACGGGTTCATCATGGCAAGGTCAATAATGTCTCGATTGAAAACGCCATCATCGTTCCAGCGATCCGAGTTGGCCAGCAGCTTGCTGGTCGCCATATCTAATGGCGTTAATGTTGCAATATTAAAAATTTCATCATTGGCTTCAGGAGACTCAAGTTCAATCCGCCCTTCAAGAATGATTTCAAATTTGATGGGCCGATCCACCGCTTGCAACATTGTCCTGATGCCGTATTGATCAGCCCTTATCTCGCTGACTTGTGCCAAGGGTTCAGCGCCTTCGCGGACGATAGCGGCAATTCCATCTATGCCCGTGAGCAGCTGGCGCAAGTTGCGATAACTGGCAATATTCGACACCAAGAAATCGATGTCAACTGACTCACGGTATTCTCCATATCGAAGTGCAATTACAGTACCACCGCCAAACAGGCAGTTGTTCTCCCTCAACAGGGGGCCATTGAGAATGCTTAGGACATGAGCAATTTGCTGGTGGTGTGGTCGTTCAAACAATTCCACTGCGCTCACTGAGTGCAATACGCAGTGCCTCGATTAGATCTCGCTCATTTGGCTCCAGATCCTCCACAACCATATGACGCCTGTTGCGATCATAGATGCTTAGCGCCTCCACTGGCGTTAATTCATCGGTGCCATGTACTTGCCAAGCAAGTTTCTTGAGTTGTGGGTAGTGGGACAAATGAATTCGCGTAGGAATCCAGCCTTTACGGTCAACGTTAAGCGAGTCTGTGGCTAATTCGGTGAATTTGATTATGCCGAAGTTTATGCCCAAGGCCTCCATGGCATTGAAATATGCCCCCATGGTGACTGACGGTTCGCCATTTTCGATACGGTACAAAGTTACGCGCGACATTCCTGCGGCCTCCGACACTGCGGTGGCGCTGATTCTTAACTCTTTTCGATGCGCACGAATCTTCTTGCCCAATTCGATAAGCTTTTCGGCAGCCGTGCTTGCAATTATAGGAGTGCGTGCTGGCATAGTGTTTCCCATTCTATGCAAAATTGCTTAAATGTCAAGAATGAGATACATAAAACTACTTCTGTAAATTTCAGAAGGCGCAGCCTTGAATGTCCATATGGGGCAGCAGTTGCACTTCAATAGTGTCTGGGTTCAAGTAACATACTATTGAGGGGCAGCGTCGCCAATGGGTCGAGAAGAGACTCTCAGCCTCTCTCATACTCATTTTCTGAAAGGCGCTCTTTCTTCCAATTCATTTTGGTAATGTTCCATCCCCACAGCCTCGCGTTCCACGAATTTTCTAATTGCGGTATCAAAATCAGGATGTGCGATGTGATGGTATGACCGCGTGGGGCGTGGCAGGAAGCCCCGTGCTAATTTGTGTTCCCCTTGTGCACCACCTTCAAAATAGCGGATGTTGTGAGAGATACAAAATTCTTGAGCCTGATAGTAACAAAGCTCAAAGTGCAAGCCCGGCACGTATCGCATCGCTCCCCAATAGCGCCCATAGAGTGCGTTGTCGCCGACGATGTTGAGCGC
Organism: Methylophilales bacterium; assembly: GCA_021414145.1. Taxonomy (GTDB): domain Bacteria; phylum Pseudomonadota; class Gammaproteobacteria; order Burkholderiales; family Methylophilaceae; genus CAILHX01. The sequence goes on from JAIOOY010000042.1 coordinate 4,523, forward strand.
GGCAGCGATTGGCATTTCATCCTGTTCAGCGATAATAAGCAGCACGTTCAGTGGTATATTTTGCGAGAGTGCGCTGAAAAACTCCCTCGTCAGATAAGGCGTTGAGCGGTGTTCGCGATAGGTATTCTGATAGCACAGATAGAAGAAATCCCAATCCTGCTCGGTAATTTCCGCTCCTTGAATCTGTCTGCAAGTCACTCCAGCGGTAGAAATCTTTTTGCGCTCCTGATGGATTTTTTTGCGTTTGTCGTGAGATAAGCGTTTCAAAAAATCTTCAAAATCCGTAAACGATTCATTTTCCCATCGAAACTGCACGCCGCTGCGTTCTATCCAGCCCGCCCCTTGCAAGGCTTCGGCGGAGGCATCATCCGGAAACAGCACATGGGCAGAAGATAACTGATGGCGTTGCACCAATTCCAGCAACGTTTGCACCATCAAGGCTTTTACTTCGGGGTCGCGACTTAAAAGCCGCGCGCCGGTTATTGGAGTGAAGGGGATCGCTGACAAGAGTTTTGGGTAATAGGTAAGTCCGTTGCGTTCATATGCCTCCGCCCACGACCAGTCGAACACGTATTCACCGTAAGAATGGCTTTTGACGTACAGCGGCATTGCGCCAACCAACTCGGTTTCGTTCCAAATCAGGAGCGGATAAGGTTGCCAGCCCGTGCCTTGGCCTACGCAATCGGTGTTTTCCAGCGCACTTAAGAATGCGTGACTGAGCAGGGGAGACCCATTGGTGAGCGCATTCCATCGTTTTGCATCTACATCGCTGACACTCGCAACGACTTCGATTTTCATAGGGATTGGTAATGACTAGGGATTCGCTGGCAAATAGGTGGCTGGGTCTATGGGATTGCCGAGTTTGCGAATTTCAAAATGCAGTTTCACGCTGTCCGTATCAGTACTCCCCATCTCAGCAATCTTTTGACCTTTGGCAATATCCTGACCTTCTTTCACCAAAATCTGGCTGTTGTGACCGTAGGCCGAAAGATAGGTCTTGTTGTGCTTGAGGATCACCAGCTTGCCATAGCCGCGCAGGCTGGAGCCGCTATAGACCACCTTGCCACTCGCCGCTGCCAGCACTGGCTGGCCTTGGGTACCAGCGATGTCCAAGCCTTTCAATCCAGCACTTTCACTAAAGCCGGAAACGATCTTTCCTTGTGCCGGCCATCCCCAATCCACGACATCATCACCCAAGCCTGCCAGCGCTGTCTCGTTGGATTTAGGTGACTCCGCGGCTTTAGGTGCTGGGGTCTCTATAGGTTTGGCCACGGGTGCTGGCTCGTCCAGGGGCTTGGCTTGCACGGCCCCTTCGGTTTTGATTGGTGTGACCACTGCACCACTACTTTCAGTAGTGGCTGCTGGTGTCGCAGCAGTCGCTACAGTGGCAGATGTCTTGAGTTTGAGCGCTTGGCCAATCTTGATGGTGTAGGGCGGCTGGATGTCATTCCACTGCGCTATCTCCTTGTAATCGAAACCGAATTCCAAGCCGATAGCATAGAGTGTGTCACCCTTTTTCACGATGTAACTGTCAGGTCGCCAGTCTTTTTCGGGTGTGGTGGCTTTTTTGACCACAGGCGTGGCGGGGGCGATTTTAGGAGCTACAGTCTTTTTGGTCTCCGGCAGCCGCTCCACCACTGGCGCAGGCTTTTGCGTGGTGGCACAGCCTACGATGATGAGCGATAAGAGGAAAAAGGCCGACAGCTTAAACAAAACCTTCATGCGACACCTCCTAGCAAAGGTACAAACTTCACTGCTTCCAACTCGGTTTTACGATATTCGGTCTCGGTACGTTCAACCAATGTGAGCACTTGGTTCTCAGTTCCTACAGGAATGACCATACGCCCACCCACCGACAGTTGGCGTAACAAATCTTCGGGGATATGCGTCGCGCCGCAAGTGACCATGATGCCGTCAAACGGCGCGATTTCCGGGATACCAAAACTGCCGTCGGCTTTTTTCACTTTTACATTCTTCAATTTCAATGTGCGGAAGTGACCTTTGGCGATCTCAAGCAAAGGCGCGATGCGTTCTACTGAATACACTTCCTTTGCTACGCGAGACAAAATAGAAGTCTGGTAGCCACAGCCGGTGCCGATTTCCAGCACTTTATTCAAGGCACCGCCGCCGCGTAGCAACTCGGTCATGCGCGCTACCACAAAGGGTTGGGAAATGGTCTGGTTGTGGCGTATAGGCAGCGAAACGTCTTCGTAGGCACGAACTGCCAGCGCTTCGTCTAGAAAGATATGGCGTGGCACTTCCTGCATGGCGGCGAGCACGACTTCGTCCTTGATACCTTGTTCGCGCAGGCGAGTCACCATGCGCATACGAGTTCGTTCTGACGTCATGCCGATACCGACAACATTACTCACTTCAGCCAGCCTTTGAGTTCGTTCAGTTGTGTGTACTTGGTCAAATCTACCTGCAAAGGGGTGAGTGACACATAGCCATTTTCCACCGCATGAAAATCCGTACCTTCGCCTGCATCTTGGGCAGCACCTGCGGCACCCACCCAATACACAATCTCGCCGCGTGGAGTGGTGGCGCGGATGACGGATTCAGCTTTGTGGCGTCGCCCTAAGCGAGTGACTTTCATGCCTTTGATTTGCGTTTGTGGCACATCTGGCACGTTGAGGTTGATACATACAGCCGCCGGATAGGCATTTCGCTGAAAGCGCTGCACCAGATCCACCACTGCGTTGGCGGCGGTCTCGAAGTGTTTCGCGCCGTGCTGCGACATCGAAACTGCAATCGACGGGATGTCCAGCAAATATCCCTCGGTGGCTGCGGCTACGGTGCCGGAGTAGATGGTGTCGTCGCCCATATTGGCACCGTCGTTGATGCCGGAAATCACCATGTCCGGTATGAAATCCAGCAAGCCAGTGACTGCGAGATGCACACAATCAGTAGGTGTGCCGTTGACGTAATAAAAACCATTGTGTGCTTGTCGCACGGTAAGCGGTCTGTCCAGAGTCAGCGAGTTGCTGGCGCCGCTGCGATTGCGTTCCGGGGCGACTACGGTGATGTCGGCAAAGGGAAGTAGGGCTTGGTAGAGGGTGTTTAAGCCGGGGGCAAAATAACCATCGTCGTTCGATAAAAGGATGCGCATGAAGACAATTATACCTGTTGAGACATTTTGCTGGGTGCAGTGAGTTTGGCAAATAGCACGCTGCTAACGAAGAATACAAGTGTGAGTAATACTTCAATCAAAGCCAATTGCGCGGAAAGTCCGCTGTCAGACCAGGCTCGAACTGCGCCTTCGGTGAAATAGAACAAAATGAACATGCACGCCCATTGGTAGGTGTAGCGCTTGCCTTTGAGGATACCGAATAAGGGCAGCAGCAAAGGTACGGCTTTCAGTACCAATAACGATCCGCTGGGGCGCAAGGGCGCTAACCACCACTCCCACGCCACGCACAGCAGAATGAGCGCGAGCAGACTGGCGCTGGCGATCCATTGCAAACGAGAAATCATGCCAACTTTAATGCGGTCTGCGCTAGCCGCTTGCCCAGCGCGATGCATAGTTTTTTCTCGGCTTCGGTGATGGATTTGTCATGATTGACTCCCACCACGCGGCTCGCGCCATAAGGTGTGCCTCCGTGCGTAGTCGCCGCTAAATCCGGCTCAGAATAAGGCAGGCCGACGATCACCATGCCGTGATGCAGCAAGGGCAACATCATGGACAGTAGCGTGCTTTCATTGCCGCCGTGCATGGAAGCAGTGGCAGTGAACACCGCCGCAGGCTTGCCTATCAACGCACCCTTTAACCACAAACCGGAAGTGCCATCGAGAAAATACTTGAGCGGTGCCGCCATGTTTCCGAAGCGCGTCGGGCTGCCCAGCGCCAGTCCTGCACACTCTTCCAAGTCTTTCAGTTCTACATACGGCGCACCACTGTCGGGAATGTCAGATTCAGTGGCTTCGCAAACAGTGGAGACTTTGGGCACGGTACGCAGCCGTGCTTTTGTGCCATTAACCATTTCCACACCACGCGCCACAAGTTGCGCCATGTCGCGCACCGCGCCGTTTTGGGAATAATAGAGAACGAGGATTTCGGCCATCAAATTTTCTTTGCCAACTCAACCGCCTTGCCCACATAGCTCGCGGGTGTCATCGCCAGCAGCGTATCTTTGGCTGCTTGCGGAATCTCCAGCGTCGCGATGAAGTTGTGCAAATCTTCTTTGCTGATGCCGCTTTTACCACGCGTCAGTTCTTTGAGTTGTTCGTAGGGGTTTGCAATGCCATAGCGCCGCATTACGGTCTGTATTGGCTCTGCGAGGACTTCCCAGGATGATGTCAGATCTGCGTAAAGTTTGGCACGATTGACTTCCAACTTGTTCAGGCCTTTAAGGCAAGAGTCATAACCCAGCAGCGAATAGCCGAAAGCCACACCCATATTACGTAGCACTGTGGAGTCGGTGAGGTCGCGTTGCCAACGCGAGATAGGGAGTTTTTCTGATAAATGGCCGAGTACCGCATTCGCCAGCCCCAAATTGCCTTCCGAGTTTTCAAAATCTATCGGGTTGACCTTGTGCGGCATGGTGGAAGAACCGACTTCGCCTTCTTTGACTTTTTGCTTGAAGTAGCCGAGTGACACGTAACCCCAGATGTCGCGATCCAGGTCTATCAGGATGGTATTGATACGCGACATGGCGTGGTACAACTCGGCCATCGCATCGTGCGGTTCAATTTGGATGGTGTAAGGGTTGTAGGTCAGCCCCAGACTTTCCACAAAGGCTTGAGCGAATGTTTCCCAATCAACATCGGCGTACGCGGACAAATGCGCGTTGAAGTTGCCCACAGCGCCGTTGATTTTGCCCAGGATTTCGACGGCGGCGAGTTGCGTGCGTTGGCGGCGCAGTCTAAACACCACGTTCGCCAATTCCTTTCCCATGGTGGTGGGTGAGGCAGGCTGGCCGTGGGTGTGGGCGAGCATGGCGGCATCGGCGAGGTCGTGCGCTTGTGTCGTCAAGTTGGCGATAAGTGCGTCCAGCATCGGCAGTAGCACATTGTCGCGTGCGCCCTTCAGCATCAAGCCGTGCGACAGGTTGTTGATGTCCTCCGAGGTGCACGCAAAGTGAATGAATTCGCTGGCTTTACTTACTTCCACGTTGCTCTTGAAACACTCTTTCAGCCAGTATTCCAGGGCTTTTACGTCGTGATTAGTTTTGGCTTCTATGGTCTTGACCGCTGCCGCGTCGACTTCGCTAAATTGCGCGATTGCCGCATCCAATTCCGCAATAGTGTCGGCTGAGAACGGTGCGATTTCTGGCAGCTCGGCGTTGGCCGCCAAGGCTTTCAGCCACTCCACTTCAACAAACGCGCGGTGTTTGATCAGCGCATATTCACTGAAGTAGGGACGCAAGCTATCCAGCTTGGCTTGATAGCGTCCGTCAAGTGGAGAAATGGCGTTGAGAGCGGTGAGTTCCATGTGCGGGCGGTTTGAATTAATTTGAGACCTCAATTTTACGATACTACGTATAGCAGTGGTAACATTCTCAAAATTCAACCTCTTAGGAGCTTTCATGGCAAGGTCATTTCACCCACCTAACCGCATCCTCATGGGCCCCGGCCCTTCCGATGTCAGCCCGCGTGTATTGGCGGCTATGGCGCGCCCCACCATAGGCCATCTCGACCCCATGTTCGTGGAGATGATGGATGAGATGAAAGCTATGCTGCAATACGCTTTTCAGACCAAAAACGAACTCACCATGCCGGTTTCTGCACCCGGTTCTGCCGGTATGGAAACCTGCTTTGTGAATCTGCTGGAACCCGG
>JAIOOY010000043.1 GCA_021414145.1 Methylophilales bacterium
CGCCAGTTGGATTATTGGGGTTAATGATGACGATTCCACGCGTATTGGCATTTATCTTGGATTCGATGTCTTTCAGATCAGGCATCCACCCAGAGTCTTCATCACACAAATAATGGCGCGGCGTTCCCCCTGACAAACTAACGGCTGCTGTCCACAAAGGATAGTCAGGTGCTGGCACCAGAATCTGATCGCCATTATTGAGCAGCGCATTCATCGCCATCACAATCAGTTCAGAGACCCCATTGCCGATGATGATGTCGTCAATATGCACCCCGGCAATTTTTTTGGCTTGGGTCTGATGCATGATGGCTTTGCGTGCCGCAAACAAACCTTTGGAGTCACTATAACCAGAAGCATCCGGCAGATTGTGGATCACGTCCTGCACGATCTCCTCCGGCGCGCCAAAGCCAAACGGCGCTGGATTGCCGATATTCAGCTTGATGATGCGATGACCGTCTTCTTCCATCTGTTTAGCGCGCGCAAGCACTGGGCCACGGATGTCGTAGCAGACGTTATTCAATTTGGAAGACTTAAGTATGGGTTCCACGGCGGCTTAGCGGGAGTTAGAAAGTGTGGTATTTTACTTGGAAACCCTTTTTAGAACACCATGAAACTGCACCTCGCCAATTCAGACGGTCAAAACCTGATTACCGGTCACGGAGAAGGTTGGGTACAAATCAACCAAACCCGCGTTGAAAATAGCTTGATCGTTACCCCCGAACAGCTTATCGAGTGGACAGTCAGCAGTTTTGAAGCCCTGACCGCATCGCATTTTGAAGCTCTCGCCGCGCTCAAACCCGAAATCGTGTTGCTGGGCACCGGTGCAAAAATCCGCTTTCCTCATCCCAGCCTTAGCCACAGCCTGATAAATTTAGGTATAGGTGTGGAGTGTATGGATACTGGTGCCGCCTGCCGCACCTATAATATTTTGATGAGCGAAGGACGAGGTGTCTTGGCTGCACTCATTCTCTAAAAAGTTGCTTGCCGTCAAAAACTATACAGGTTAGTATACCCCTTAGTTATCTACAATCACGCAGTAAAACAACCTTACGTACCGCCTTTATAAAGGGAGAATCATGTCGGACAAGCAACTTGGCGATTGGCGCAAACAAGCGCTGGAACTGGAAACTGAAATCAATCGTGTAGTGGTCGGTCAGCAAAGACCGGTACGCTTGATCACTACGGCAATTTTCTCGCGCGGTCACGTTCTGTTGGAGGGTGATGTGGGGGTAGGTAAAACTACCTTGTTGCGCGCCTTTACCCGCGGCATTGGTGGTGGTTATGAACGGATTGAGGGCACCATCGACTTAATGCCTAACGACTTGGTGTACCACACCTATTTGGGTGAGGATGGCCGCCCGCACGTTGATGCAGGGCCGTTGCTACGCTGCGGCGAAAATCTTGCGGTGTTCTTTTTTAACGAAATCAACCGTGCCCGCCCACAAGTGCACTCACTGTTACTGCGCGTGATGGCAGAACGTACTTTGTCAGCATTCAATACCGAGCATCACTTCCCGCACATGATGGTATTCGCCGATCGTAACCAGGTGGAAAAAGAAGAAACATTTGAGATTCCATCTGCTGCGCGCGACCGTTTCATGATGGAAATCCCCATCGTGGTGCCTAGTGAAGCGGCGCTGATGGAGTCTCTGATGTTTGATACGCGCTTCCACAATGCGGACAAGCTAGTGGAAGAGGTTAAACCCGATATCCTGCATTTCGATAAACTGAATCACATCGCCACTGTGTTGCAAGATAGCGTTCAAGCCAGCCCCAAGCTACGCCAATACGCATTGGATTTGTGGCGTGCTACGCGTACGCCACAACAGTTCGGCATCAAGGTGGAAGGCATAGACGTATCACGCATGATACTGGCTGGAGCCAGTCCGCGCGGCATGAGTATGATGCTGCGCGCTGCGCGGGTGAATGCTTGGTTGAACAATCGCGAGGCCATTTTGCCGGAAGATATACATGCGGTGTACCACGAAACAGTGGCACATAGGCTGGTATTCAGTCCGGTGTATGAATTACGTCGCACTGAGTTGGCGCGTGAGTTGTTGAACAACACCATCAACACTATTGCCGCACCTTAACCCATGCAACAGCAGGCTAAAGAATTCACCTACCAAATCGCCTGGCGCGCCCGTGGCCGACATCCTGGTCGCCATGCCAGCGCGCAGCAGGGTTTGGGCATGGATTTCCACGGCACGGCTCCGTTGATTTCACATCCTGATCCACGCCGCATAGATTTGCGCCAGACTTTGCGCGACCCCTTCGAGCAGGTCTACGTCCGGATATTCAACCAAAAAAGTGCGGTACCCGTGTACGCGGTATGCGACCTTTCCGGCTCTATGGGTTTTGCCGGACACGCACGTAAACTGGCACTGGCAGCGGAAATTACTGCCTCTATCGCCTATTCCGCGCATCGCATCAACGACCCTTTCGGCTTTATCGGCTTTGATGACCAAGTGCGCGAAGAGTGGAGTCTGCGCACCAGCAACCGCATGTATGCTGCATTGGATATGGCCGAGCGCTTGGCCGAATATCGCCCTGAACATGTAGGGGCTAATGGCTTGTTGGAGATAGGCAATTATCTGAAGCGCGAGCGCTCGTTACTATTTCTGATTTCCGACTTTCACATGCCGCTTGAGCTGCTGGAACAAGCACTGATTCCATTAGTACGCCATCACGTAGTACCTGTAGTGCTTTGGGATGCGGCTGAATATCGTAGCTTACCGGAGTTTGGTATCACCAGCGTGGCTGATTGTGAAACAGGCGCGAGGCGGACACTGTTTTTACGCAAAGGTTATCGCGAGCGCATCGCAGCAGCCTTTGAGACTCGCCGCGAGGCCTTGAAACACCTGTTCATGCGCAACAATATGCCACCGTTTTATGTGGAAAACAGTTTTAACGCCGACGACTTGTCTGAATACTTTTACCAGTACATCACCTCATGAAAAAAATTCTATTTTTGCTATTGCTGCTCGCGAGCTTCACTCTAATGGCTGCCGCCATTGAGGATGCAGACCCCGAACAAGATGCGCGGGTGAAAATGACCACCATAGAGCCTGAACGTGATGTGGGTTATACCATGGGCGATTTAATAACGCGCAGCATCATCCTTAAGGTCAAAAAACCGTATCTCTTGCAAGAAACCTCGCTACCAATCGTGGGTTATGAAAAGCGCCGCAAAGGCCAAGTAAGCGGTATTGAACTCGCCAAAATTGTCACCGAACAAACTACCGACGCTGACAGCACCACTTATACCCTGCACATGACCTATCAAGTATTCACTTCCAATGTAGTAGCCAAACCTGCGGCACTACCCCCTGAATACATCAAGTTCAGCGACAACAAAACACTGTTCGAATACCGCATCCCTTCCTGGAGTTTCCGCATCTCGCCGCTTGCCGTATTTGGTAATGTCAAAGTGGAAAAAGACATGAGCCCCTTCCGAGGTCCGCTGCTAATGGATGTCTCAGCAGAACAACAGCGCCTCAAATTTTTCTCAATAGGTTTGGGGCTATCTTTACTATGTTTACTTTACATTATTGCTGCCAACGACTGGCTGCCGGGCATGGGTGGAGCGTTCGCCAAGGCATATCGCGACTTACGCAAGTTACCAAAAGACATGCAGGGCTTGCAGCAAGACGTGGAACTTCTGCACCAAGCACTGAACACTTGCGCTGGAGTCAGTGTGTTCAACGCCGAGGGACTCATCACCCGCCATGCACCATTTGCGGAACTCAAGACCGAACTTGAGCAATTCTTTCTGCTGTCGCGTACCGTGTTTTTTGAGCCCACCGCACCCAGTGGGCTGCAAAACCCTGAAGCTTGGTTGCGACAATTTTGCCTCAATTGCCGTCATGTCGAGCGCGGATTAGGCAAGGCATGAGTTTTTATTCACCTTTAATGCTGTTGTTACTGCCGTTGGCGTTCTTGCCTTTGCTGCTGGAACGTCACCATAACCGTGCATATTCCTGGCTGGAAATATTGCCGCAAGATCGGCTCTCCGATTTGATTGGTCTTATGTTGAAAATCACCGCCACGATAGCACTGCTGTTCATCGTGCTGGGGGTAGCTAGCCCACATACTGAACGACAATACATCCCCAAAGTGGGCGAAGGTGCGCAACTGGCTCTGGTGATGGATAGAAGCGCCAGCATGGATGATCCATTCTCTGGTGCAAATAGTAGCGGGAAAGCGGGAGAAACCAAATCACAAGCAGCCAGCAGACTGATGACGCAATTCGTGAGTCAGCGCAAAAATGATATGTTCGGCATGATCACCTTCAGCAACTCCGCTACTTATGTGCTGCCGCTCACGCAAAACCGAGAAGCCGTGCTGGCTGCAGTACAAGCAGCCGGTGGCGCTGCGCTGTTCCAGACCAATATAGGCGCTGGCCTATCTTCCGGCACTTCGCTGTTTGAAAAAATTCCTGATTCCGGATCGCGCGCCATCATTCTGCTTTCCGATGGTGCCGGACATATAGGCGCTGACGCACAGCAACATATCCGCGACTGGATGGACAAGTTTCATATCACACTGTATTGGATTGTGCTGCGCCAACCCGGTGGTATCAGTATTTTTGATGAAAAAGTGAGAGAGTCCTACAAAGACAGAGCTCTACCCGTGGAGCTCGAACTGTTCGACTACTTCAAGTCTTTTCGTTCGCCGTTTCACGCATACGAGGCAGAAGACCCTAAATCACTGGCACTGGCGATTGAAGACATCAACCAAAAAGAAAAGAAACCGATACGCTATTTTGAAGAAATCCCGGGCAAGGATTATGCGCCGCACTGCTATTTCCTGGCGGCACTACTGATTGCGTTGTTGTTAGGTGTTAAATATCTGGAGGTGAGAACGTGGCATTAGTCATCAATTTCCCGCGCATTAGCGCCAAAAAACTGGTTGTTGGTTTGACCATCATTGCCATCGCCTGTGCCTTAGGTGTGGTCTTTTCACTGATTAGAATCCAGCAAATTACCGCGTTTAACCTTGCGATTAGCACTTCCAAACCGCCCGCCACCGATAAGCAAACAGATGAGGCGCGCTTCGCTACCGCATATTGGCTGGCCAAAACCGAGCGCTACAAAGATGCAACGCTGATCTTTATGCAAATCGCCGAGCATGGCGACACCAATCAGCGCTCCGCGGTGCAATACAATATTGGCAATATTTTTTTCTTGCGTGGACTAGCCATAAACGGGGTTAATCTCACTGTAAAAAACGAGGCAGAGTACCTGCTGCGCCAAGCCAAAACTGCCTATATCAATTCCATCAAACTGGACAATAGCCACTGGGATGCACGCCATAACCTGGATCGTGTGATGGGTATGCTGCCCGCCACACCCACACCCGGAGTGACCGATTCAGAAACGCCGGGAATCATTATGGGTAACATTCCAGTAGGATTACCTTGATGCAAAAACTTGCTGATTACTTATTGCATCGTCGCGACAGCTTACTGCTAACCGTATCCTTACTGTTGCTTTTGCTCGCATTAATTAAACCTACACTCAATCTTAAACACAATATCTATAGCTATCTACTGATACTCGACATCAGTCAAAGCATGAACACGCAAGACAAGAAACTGGACGGCAAGCCGGTTAGTCGCATCGCCTACTCACAAAAGGTGTTGAGTGACTTGGTCACCTCTATGCCCTGCGGTACGAAAGTCAGCATCGCGCCTTTTGCCGGAGTGAGTATCTCGCCGCTATATACGCCAATTGAGGTGTGCGCCAATTACGCCGCAATCCAAGACACCATCAAGCACTTGGAATGGCGCATGGCATGGTCTGGTAATAGTCGCATTCGCGAATCCATGTTCTCCATCGCGCGGGCGGTGCGTGCCATGCCGGAACCAGTGCAAGTGGTACTGTTTACCGATGGCGAAGAAGCACCGAAACTGCATGTATTCAACACTAAAAAAATAGAGGGCTTTCAGGGCGGTAATGACTGGTTGCTGGTGGGTATAGGAGACCTTAAAGGTGCTGCCATACCCAAATACTCCGAAAAGAATCAGCTCATTGGCTATTGGGCGAATGAAAGTTTTGCTTTGCAGCCTGGTATTGCACAAATTTCAGAACAGAACTTCGGCACGCGTAATGAAAGTGTGGCGGGTGGCGTGGAAGACCGTTTTGTTTCTAAACTGGCCGAGGAGTATTTGCAAGAATTGGCAAAAAGCGTCAACGCGATTTATGTTCGTGGCGACAGTCTTCGAGCAGTGCAAAACGCAATGCAACAGCAAAAACCTGCGCGCCGCGACGTGGCACCGTTTCAACTGGATTGGATATTGGCTTTACTAGCGGGGTTGGTATTACTTGGAGCTTACGTGCCTAAACACCCATTTACCGCGCTGAAAAAGTCGAGGATTGCGGCACGACTCAAATTTAGATAATCAGACTCACTCAGCTTGAGTTTTGGCTTCGGCAGAACGTGGCAATTGATGAAAAACCACCACGTTACCGCCCAAGCCTTTGGCTTGATACATCGCAGCATCCGCCATCACAATCAACTCATCAGTGTCGTGCGCGTCTTCAGGATACAAGCTGATGCCCACACTCACACCAAGATTACATTCGGTACCCTCTATCACTATCGGCGTGGATAACAAACTGATGATTTTTTTGGCTACCAACGCCGGTGCTTTGGCATCATGCACATCGGTAATCAGCACAGTGAACTCGTCCCCCCCCATGCGCGCGGCGGTATCTATTTCACGCACACACTGACGTAATCGTTTGGCAACCTCTTGCAGCACCATATCCCCCACCGCATGGCCTTGTTCATCATTGATGATCTTGAATTTGTCTAAATCCACCAGTCAAGCCATCGTAGTGCGCCAGATATTGCAACTTTTCCTCACTACGTCTGCGTTCCAATACTACTCCCGCTAAATTTGCTGCCGATGACAAGCAAGCATTTTCATCTTCAGTCATGGTGTGGACTTGCGGGTGATATACCGCAAAAGTCCCTATCGCCTCACCTCCAAGATTCTGTATGGGAAAAGACGTACAAGCAGCCAAACCATGCGCCAGCGCAATATCCGTAATATCTTTGTAACTTGCCCACAATGGATCGCGTTTAATGTCTGCTGAGGTAACGGGTTGATTGGTGGACACCGCAGTACCACAAGAACCTACTCCTTGCTCCGCCGGCACGCGATTAATGGCTTGACTGTAAGCAGTCGGCAAATTAGGCGCAGAAGCCATCTGTAGCCACTTCCCTCCCTCCTCCAAAACCATGATCGAACTTTTACAGCCTGGAATATGTGTTTCCAACATCACGTTGATGGCTTTGAGTAGGTTATCGTAAGGATGTTGCCGTGCCAATTTGGACAACACTTCGTTGTAATCGGTTAGGCGGGTTTCGGAGATTTTGCGTATTTTCACTTCAATACCAAGCTCATCCACCAAACCTTGATTTTCAAAATGCAAGCGATGTGCGCCACTCAGGGAACGACCGGATTTTCGTGCCAAGGAAAAAGAAGCCACTACAAAC
>JAIOOY010000047.1 GCA_021414145.1 Methylophilales bacterium
TACAAACCCTTAATGTCACGCTGTTCGCAGATTTCCAGTGTGCAGTGACAATAGATTTCCAAAAAATCACCTTCATCCCCCAGCGCCCTCACCTTTGCACGATCGGCACGGAAAGGAGAAATAAAGGCAGTCAGTGCTATGGTTCCGGCTTCGATAAATAGTTTGGACATCTCGCCTATGCGACGTATGTTTTCGGCTCGATCTTCGGCGGAGAAGCTCAAGTCTGAGCACAAGCCATGCCGTACATTATCGCCATCAAACACAAAGGTACGGCAACCCATCTGATGCAAACGCCCTTCTACCGCATGCGCCAAGGTAGATTTTCCTGCACCGGAAAGGCCGGTGAACCAAAGAATTACGCTTCTATGCTTATTCTGCTTGGTGCGGTCTGCACGGTTGACTAGCGATTGGTGCCAGCGGATGTTGTTTTCGTCTTTGCTCATGAACGCAATTGTAGCAGCCTCTGGTAAAGTAGCTCATGCCTCACAAAACGCCCATCTCCGTCCTCGTCCTCATCCACACACCAGACTTACAGGTTTTACTGCTGGAACGCGCTGATAAGGAGGGATTCTGGCAATCGGTCACCGGCAGCCTGGAAGATGGCGAAACGTTACAACAGACGGCGATCCGGGAAGTGCTTGAAGAAACCGGTCTAGACGCACATCAATACCAGCTTGCCGATTGGCAGTTATCGCACGTTTACGAAATCTACCCGCACTGGCGGCATCGCTACGCTCCCGGCACCACACACAACACCGAACATATTTTTGGGCTGGAATTACCTGAGAAAATCGCGGTCAAATTGGCACCCGATGAGCATGTGCGCTATGAATGGCTGGATTGGCGCACAGCGGCGATCAAGGTCTTTTCGTGGACGAATGTAGAAGCGATTCGTGCATTGGGCAAACGCAAGGAATTAGTGTTGTAAAATACGGTCATTGAAGACAAGGTCACACCATGAATGCAATCCCCATCAAATTTGAGCGTTTTCAAGCAGCAGAAGATGATTTCTGTCAGGAGCGTATCGTTGCCGCCAAGCAAAAACTGGGCGACAGGCTAGTCATACTCGGGCATCACTACCAACAAGAGGGCGTGTATCGTCATGCCGACCATACCGGCGACTCGCTCAAGCTTTCCCGCGCTGCAGCCGCATCAGATGCAGAGTTCATCGTCTTCCTTGGCGTGCATTTCATGGCCGAGGTAGCGGACATCCTCTCCCGTCCTGACCAAACTGCGATTTTGCCAGATATGGCCGCGGGTTGCTCTATGGCGGACATGGCGAATCTTTCCAAAGTAGAACGTTGCCGCCGCGAATTGAGCGAGCACTACGATTTCGATGCCACTTTTACGCCTGTTACCTACATAAATTCTGCCGCCGACCTGAAAGCCTTTTGTGGCGAACACGGCGGCATCGTCTGTACTTCCACCAACGCCCCTAATATCCTGCAATGGTCGTTTGCACAGCGCGAAAAAGTGCTGTTTTTCCCGGATCAGCATCTAGGCCGCTGGACGGGCTATAAAATGGGCATTCCCTTGGATGAAATGGTGGTGTGGGATCCTGACCAGGACATGGGCGGCTTGACCAAAGCACAAATTGATAAGGCCAAGATACTGCTGTGGAAAGGCCACTGCTCGGTACACCAAATGTTCCAGCCGCAACACATCACTAAATTCCGTGAGCAATATCCTGAAGGTAAAGTAATCTCGCATCCAGAATCACCATTTGAAGTATGTCGTTTATCGGATGAGGTTGGCTCTACCGAGTTCATCCTCAAAACCGTCGCGGCCTCTGCCCCCGGGACGCGCTGGCTAGTCGGCACCGAGCTCAATCTAGTAAACCGCTTGGCGGAAAACATGCGACCGGAAGGCAAAGTGGTGTCGTTCATGTCGCCACTTATCTGCGAGTGCTCCACCATGGCGCGCATTGATCCTCAGCACTTGGCCTGGACATTGGAAAACCTAGCAGAAGGCAATGTAGTAAATCGCATCCATGTTGAGCCACAAGAAGCAACGCTGGCCAAACTTGCACTGGATAGGATGCTACAAGCTTCGTAGCTTTAGCACACAAGCGCATGCCACAAACTTTGCGCATCGCCACCCTTAATATCCATAAAGGCGTCATGGGGCTGAACTCTCGCCTGTCATTGCACAGACAGCGCGATCTTATTCGCCAGACTCAAGCTGACATTGTCTTTCTGCAAGAAGTGTGCGGAGAACGTACGTCTCATCTCCACCTCAAATTAGAAACTCAGCACGAATTCATGGCGGATTCTATTTGGAGTGATTTCGCTTACGGTAAGAATGCAGTGACTTCGTCCGGGCATCACGGCAATGCCATACTGTCGAAATTCCCTATCGTGAAATGGGAAAATGAAAACATCTCTGCTCACCAAGTGGAACAACGAGGGTTGTTGCACTGCGAAATAGCTATCCCTGACTGGGAACAAAATCTGCACTGCATCTGCGTACACTTTGGTTTATTCGGACGCTGGCGAGACCATCAACTGCTGTCTCTCAAAGAACGGATAGAGAATTTGGTTCCAGCGGAGGCTCCCCTTATCATCGCGGGAGATTTCAACGATTGGCGACTACACGCCAGAAAAATCCTGGGTTCAGACCTGAAACTCAAAGAGGTTTTCGAGCACACCTCTGGAAAACCAGCACGCAGTTATCCTGCAATATTGCCGTTATTCCGTCTGGATCGCATCTATGCCCGCGGCTTCCACATTCAGCATTCCAAGATACACGGCGGGAGCAATTTCTCCCGAGTATCAGATCACGCGGCACTTTCTGCCACCATGACACGCCTATGACTCGATTCATTCCCGGCAATAAAGTTACGCTCCTGAGGAATGGTTCAGAATATTTCCCTGCGCTGGAACAAAGTATTGATACGGCACTTAACGAGATTCATCTGCAAACTTATATCTTCGAGGCAGATGTCACTGGCTTTAGTATAGCCGCAGCCCTTGGGCGCGCCGCATCACGGGGAGTAACAGTCAATCTTCTGCTTGATGGTTTTGGCTGCAAAAACACCCCTCAGTCGCTCATCACATCCATGCAGAATGCTGGAGTTAATGTGCTTATCTATCGCCAGAAAATATCTCCTTGGACATTGAAGCGTAACCGACTACGTCGGCAGCACCGTAAAATATCTGTCATCGATGGAAAATTGGCTTATGTCGGCGGCATCAACATCGTAGATGACATGAATACTCCCGATCACACCCCCCCACGTGTGGACTATGCAGTAAGTGTAGAGGGTCCTTTAGTAAACCAAATTGCCGCTAGTGCAGAACGACTTTGGCGACATTTGGCATGGGTGCATTTACGCAGGAAGTCACCTACTTCAACTGTCAAAAATTCCGTTGCCGGAAATATGAAAGCAGCCTATGTCGTACGAGATAATGCTTTGCATCGGCATGATATCGAAACTGCTTATCTGGAAGCGATCCGCTCCGCTCATAGAGAGATCATCATCTCTCATGCCTACTTCTTGCCGGGAATACGCTTTCGCCGCGCCCTGTTTCGTGCCGCCAAACGTGGCGTGCACGTAACCATCTTGCTTCAGTCCAAGGTGGAGTTCTGGTTGCTCAACCATGCGACAAGAGCCTTATACGGCAGCTTTTTCAAGGCGGGCATAGAAATACATGAATTCCACAAAAGCATGATGCACTCTAAAGTCGCCGTCATAGACCGTCATTGGGTCACGATTGGCTCCTCAAACATTGACCCTTTCAGTCTTTTCCTGTCGCGTGAAGCCAACATCGTAGTGGATAACGCCGATTTCGCCTTACAGCTACATAAGGATTTGCAGCACGCTATAGTTAATAACGCCAAACAAGTCAGCGCCAACGACTGGGCGCATATCAGTTCTCTGCAACGTGGCTTGGCATGGTTGAGCTATAGTCTGATACGTTTACTGATGGGGCTGGTGGGCATCAACGGCAAAGATTAGCGCTATAAATTGCCGCAACCAGCGCAACCCTTTATAATCCGCACCCTTATCGCCGCTTTAGCTCAGTTGGTAGAGCAGTTCATTCGTAATGAAAAGGTCGCCAGTTCGATTCCGGCAAGCGGCACCACCGACCACCAGTTAAACCTTATTTCTTCTTCTTATCCATCAATTCCTGTATCAAAGGCGTAAGCACTAGCTCTATCGCCATCCCCATCTTACCGCCAGGCACGACGATAGTATTTGAGCGTGACATGAACGAACCGTTAATCATGGTGAGCAGATTCGGGAAATCTGCCATGGAGGGGATGCGGAAGCGAATAATCACAAAACTTTCGTCCAGCGTAGGAATATCGCGCGAAATAAAGGGGTTTGAGGTATCCACTGTCGCCACACGTTGAAAGTTGATGTGAGTGTGCGAAAACTGAGGAGTGATGTAGGTGACGTAGTGCGGCATACGCCGCACAATGGTGTCCACAATTTCATCAGCTGCATGCCCACGTTCCAAACCGTCCCGGTGGATTTTCTGTATCCATTCCAGATTCACCACTGGCACCACACCAACGCCCAAATCCACATGATCTGGCAACGAAACCTTGTCGGTTTTCACCAACCCATGCAAACCTTCGTAAAACAGCAAATCAGTATTGGGTTTAATTTGCTCCCACGGCGTGAACTCACCAGGTCGGTATTTGCTGCCCAAGCGCTTGTTATGCAGTGCAGCTTCTTTGTCGTCATGCAGATAATAGCGAAACTCACCGCGCCCATTTTTACCATAGTTTTCAAAAAGCTCTTCCAGCTTGTCAAAAAAATTGGATTCAGGACCAAAATGACTGAAATAGCGGTCACCTTTCTTCTCGGCTAGTTTCATCGCATCGCGAAATTCGTAGCGGTTCAGCGAATGAAAGCTGTCGCCCTCGATCACCGCAGGAGTGATATTGGAACGCCTAAAAATCGTCTCAAACGCGCGTTTGACAGTGGTGGTACCAGCACCAGAAGAGCCAGTAACTGCAATAACTGGGTGTTTCTTGGACATGATGATCTCCCCGTAAGTCTTTTGTTTTAAACCGCCTTTGAATCGAGTATATCCCAAACAAGTCTTTAGGGAAGCCCCCAACAAGTCAGGGTATAATTCGCGCTTTATTTTTTGCTCAACCGCCTTTGAATCGAGTATATCCCAAACAAGTCTTTAGGGAAGCCCCCAACAAGTCAGGGTATAATTCGCGCTTTATTTTTTGCTCATCCAGGCCACCCCATGCAGCAGCAATACCCATTCCAAGACATTGAAAAACAAGCCCAAAAGCATTGGGACTCACAACAGACTTTCGCCGCAAAGCTGTATGGAAATAAGCCCAAATACTATTGCCTGTCCATGTTCCCCTACCCCAGCGGCAAGCTGCACATGGGGCATGTACGCAACTACACCATAGGCGACGTTCTCACCCGCTATCACAAGATGCGCGGCTACAACGTGTTGCAACCCATGGGCTGGGATGCTTTCGGATTGCCCGCAGAGAATGCGGCTATCCAGAACAAGGTGCCGCCCGCCAAGTGGACTTACGACAACATCGCTTACATGAAGAAGCAATTGCAAAGTCTGGGCTTTGCGATTGACTGGTCACGCGAACTGGCGACCTGCCAACCTGAGTATTACAAGTGGAACCAATGGCTATTCCTGCGTATGTTGGAAAAAGGCATTGCCTACAAAAAAA
>JAIOOY010000053.1 GCA_021414145.1 Methylophilales bacterium
CTACTATTTTAGAAAGCGTGGCATCGTCGCCTTGAAGAGTGTCCACAAAACGCATGGCGGGGCCAATGTTGCGTGCTGCCATCAACATGCCGGTCAGCACCAGTTCTTTCACTGCATTGGCGTTGGCTCCCGGCGTATTGAACACGACAATGCCGCGCTTGCTCATCTCTGGTGTAGGAATGTTGTTGGTGCCCGCACCAGCACGGCCTATGGCCTGTACACTAGCAGGGATTTCCATATCGTGCATTTTTGCGGAACGCACCAAAATGGCCGCCGGATTGGTGAATTCACTGCCCGTTTCAAACTGCTCCGCTGGCAAACGCTTCAAACCATGCGACGAAATCTTGTTGAGTATCAAAATTTGATGCTTAGCCACGACTCTCCCCTTATACAGTTTATTGTGAACTCACCACCTGACAGGCAGCATTATTATGAATTGCTCTTTTCAAACTCCTTCATGTACTCCACCAACACCTTCACACCCTCTTCCGGCATGGCATTGTAGATGGAGGCGCGCATGCCGCCGACGGAACGGTGCCCCTTCAACTGCAACAGACCTTTATCTTTGGCTCCCTTAAGGAACGCTTCATCCAGCGCTTCATCCTTGAGTGTGAACGGGATGTTCATGCGTGAACGGTTTTCTTTCGCCGTTGGACAATTGTAGAAACTGGTGCTATCCAGATAGTCATACAACATATTCGCTTTACGGATGTTGACCTTCTCCATCGCGGCCAGGCCTCCACGCGCCTTGAGCAGTTTAAACACCAAGCCGGAAACGTAGATGGCAAAGGTGGGGGGAGTGTTGTACATGGAGTCATTATCAGCTTGAATCTTATAGTCGCTCATGGCGGCGGTGCCGGGCAATGGTTCACCCAGCAAATCTTCGCGCACGATAACAATGGCCAAACCCGCAGGGCCGATATTCTTTTGCGAACCTGCGTAAATCAAGGCGTATTTACTCACGTCTATCGGGCGCGACAGGATGTGCGAAGACATATCCGCCACCAACGGCACTTTGCCGGTATCCGGTGTCCAGAAAATCTCTACACCACCGATGGTTTCGTTAGAGGTGTAATGCACATAAGCCGCATCCGGATTGAGTTTCCACTGATCTTGCGTGGGTGCATAGCTGAAGTTCTTGTCAGCGGAAGTCGCCACCACGTTCACTTCGCAGAATTTCTTAGCTTCACCTATGGCCTTCTTCGACCATTCGCCAGTGTTCAAGTAATCCGCCGTTTTTTTGCCGCGCAAGAGATTGATGGGAATGTTAGAAAACTGAGTAGAAGCACCGCCTTGTAGAAATAGCACCTTGTAATTGGCGGGAATCCCCATCAACTCACGCAGATCAGCCTCAGCCTCGGCTTGAATCGCCATGTATTCTTTGCCACGATGACTCATTTCCATCACTGACATACCGGAACCGTGCCAATCCAGCATTTCATCCTGTGCTTGTTTCAGCACTTCTTTTGGCAATACAGCTGGACCTGCGGAAAAATTGTAAATCTGCGTCATGCTTTATATCCCCCTCAACACTCAAAAGTTATTCTAAAAACTACGCTTCATCTTCATCGTCAGTTTCAACGACTTTCTCTAAACCCGAAAGCTTTTCGCCCTCGCCCAAATTGATTAAGGTTACGCCCTGTGTCGCACGACCTAGCTCACGAATCTCTTTAACCCGAGTACGAATCAGCACGCCGCCGGTGGTGATGAGCATGATTTCATCGTCGTCATTCACCAGCTTTGCAGCGACCACCAAGCCATTACGGTCACTGGTGGCAATGGCTTTAACGCCTTGTGTAGCCCGACCAGAATGGCGGAAATCAGCCAGCACGGTGCGCTTGCCATAGCCATTTTCGGTTGCGACCAGCACCGTTTGTTGATCGCTTTCGGCAATGAGTAAGGATAGCACTTGTTGCTTAGGCATCAGCTTCATGCCGCGCACGCCGCGCGTAGCCCTGCCCATAGGCCGCACGTCTTCTTCGTCGAACCATACCGCCTTGCCGCCGTCAGACACCAGCACGATGTCGTTCGCACCATTGGTGATTTCAGCGCCTATCAGGTAATCATCGTCGTCCAGATTGATGGCGATAATGCCGGAGCGGCGTGGATTGGAGAAGTCCACCAGCGGGGTTTTCTTGACCGTGCCCTTGGCGGTGGCCATGAAAATGAAGTGATTTTCGTCGAACTCCTTCACCGCCAGAATGGCGTTGATCTTTTCTCCCTCTTCCAACGGGAACAAATTCACAATCGGCTTGCCACGACTGATACGGCTGCCTTGCGGCACCTCATACACCTTCAGCCAATAAACACGGCCACGGCTGGAGAAACACAGGATGTAATCGTGCGTATTGGCCACGAACATCTTGTCTATAAAGTCGTCTTCCTTGGTCGCAGCAGCCTGCTTGCCGCGCCCGCCACGTTTTTGCGCGCGATACTCTTCCAACGGTTGCGACTTCACATAGCCGGTATGAGATAGGGTCACCACCACGTCCTGCGGTGTAATCAGGTCTTCCAGCGATAAATCCTGCGCATTGTGCACAATCTCGCTGCGGCGTTTGTCGCCAAACTGTTGCTTCACCGCAGCAAGCTCAGTGACAATAATCTCGGTTACCCGCTCTGGCTTTGCCAAAATATCCAGTAAGTCAGCAATGGTTTCGATAACTTCCTTGTATTCGTTAACTATCTTGTCTTGCTCAAGACCAGTCAAGCGTTGCAGACGCAACTCCAGAATAGCTTGCGCTTGCGTGTCAGAGAGGAGATAGCCCTTTTTGGTCAAGCCAAATTCGGGCGCTAAATCTTCGGGACGGAAAGCATCGCTTGCGCCAGCACGCGCCAGCATGTCTTCCACCAACTGAGAACGCCAAACACGAGACATCAGCTCTTGCTTGGCTACTGGTGGCGCAGATGCGGCCTTAATCAGCGCAATGATTTCATCCACATTGGAAAGCGCAACCGCCAGACCTTCCAGCACATGGCCACGATCACGAGCCTTGCGTAACTCGAACACGGTACGGCGCGTCACCACTTCGCGACGATGGCGCAGGAAGGCTTCCAGCATCTGTTTCAGGTTCAACAGGCGTGGCTGACCATCTACCAGCGCCACCATGTTCATGCCGAAGGTATCTTGCAACTGGGTTTGCTTGTACAGATTATTCAGCACCACTTCCGGCACTTCGCCGCGCTTTAGTTCAATCACCATGCGCATACCGGACTTGTCGGATTCATCGCGCAGGTCAGAAATACCTTCAATTTTCTTTTCGTTGACCAGCTCGGCGATTTTCTCGATGAGCGTCTTCTTGTTCACCTGATACGGCAGTTCGTCCACGATGATGGCTTGACGTTCCCCCTTACCGATGTCTTCGAAGTGCGTCCTGCCGCGCATTACGCAACGGCCACGACCTGTGCGATAGCCTTCTCTTACGCCCACCGTGCCATAGATGATACCGGCGGTAGGAAAGTCAGGTGCGGGCACGATTTCAATCAGATCTTCGATACTGATTTCAGCGTCTTTCAGCACCGCCATACACGCATCAATCACCTCATTCAGATTGTGCGGTGGAATGTTGGTGGCCATGCCCACAGCGATACCGGAGCTGCCGTTGATGAGCAGATTGGGGATTTTGGCGGGCAGCACCAGCGGCTCATGCTCAGAGCCGTCGTAGTTGGCACCGAAATTGACGGTTTCCTTGTCCAGATCACCCAGCAATTCATGGGCGATACGCGCCATACGGATTTCGGTATAACGCATCGCGGCGGCGTTGTCGCCATCCACAGAACCGAAGTTACCCTGGCCGTCCACCAGCATGTAGCGCAGCGAGAAATCCTGCGCCATACGCACGATGGTGTCATACACCGCAGTATCACCGTGGGGGTGGTATTTACCGATGACATCGCCGACGATACGCGCCGATTTCTTGTAGGCGCGATTCCAGTCGTTCGAAAGCTCGTGCATGGCAAACAGCACGCGTCTGTGTACAGGTTTCAACCCGTCTCGAACATCAGGTAAGGCGCGGCCTACAATCACGCTCATGGCGTAATCAAGGTAGGAACGACGCATTTCTTCTTCTAGACTGACGGGGATTGTTTCTTTGGCAAACTGATCCATAAATTGTTATTTTATTGAGGCGATTTAAGAGCTAGAATTTTACCACGGCAAGCGCTCTAAAGCACTGCAATACAGCGGTAAAAAAACAGAAAAAAGACGATTAAAAAAAGCTTATGAAAATGTAAAATAGACGGCCTCATTCCGCGCGATAAGATGAGGCCAATCCCGATGCTCAAAGTATGAAAATTAAGGAGTAGTGAGTATGTCAGGAGACAGCCCGAGCAAGGACAAAAGCTTAGCTGATATGTTCGGACTAGACCGCGAAATGGGCTACACCCGTCAGGAGTTCTTTCGCTTGCTACCTATCGCATTGTCTGGCTTCGATTTTAGCGTCAACGAAGATGGCGTCAACGTCACCATCCTCAAAGGTGGTGCTCTGGTGCATGTGGGTGTCGAGCGAGAGCGTAGACTAAGTGACTTAGTACAGTTTCCGGTACTGCCTGTCAGCATTCGCTTTAAGGATGTGGATAAGCCGACTCAAATGCGCTTCATGCAGCAATTCAATCTCTCGTACCTGAAGGGGCTGGGTTGAATGTACTACATCAAATCTTGCGCCAAAGCCCCGCGTATATTGCTCGCAACCTTAACGGTACACTGATATTGAGGGTGGTCTATACCCCCTTGAATCTCCGCGCCACTTTTCACCGCTACCACCATCGCTGGAGTCAGCTCAAAACGCATGAAATGCACAGCGGCAGTTTTGTCAGGACTGGAGCGATCCAGATCCTCATTGGCAATCGGGCGAATCACGGAGAAATCACCCACTTTTAACCACACCGCAAGCTCAATACCAACTAATTTAGCAAGTGCGATTTTACGTTCGGTTTCATCTGCATATTCCACCATGAACGTGGCTTTCCAGTTGCTGCCGTCAGGCACCAAGTCGTTATACACGGACAGCTCTTCCTGAATGCCTGCTTCCTCAAAAATGCGCTCGATACGCAACATCTCTTGCACTTGATATTGCATGGTCAGCCGGTCTTCAAAGTACAGCGCCGCATGGTCACCCAATGCTAAACGCCGATTCTTTTTATGGGCGATTACCTTTGCACGAAACTCTGGTCTTGCCTTGGCGTATTGCTCAAGGGACATCAGGTCGGCGGGGGTGAGTTTTTGCAAAATTACTATCCTCTAAAAATTCAAATGCCGTAAGCCAGCCGCAACAGCGTAATCGGATGCTCCGCCACCTTGCCGTTGTCCAGTATGTTTTCAATATGATGCCCGGCCATGGCGCAGTCGCTGCCATAGTGGTCGGCATTAAAATCCTTCACCCGCTTCACCACCGGTTTGACGATTTTGACCGAGCTTTCGTGGAATTCCTTTTTCACGGCATAAGTCCCATCATGGCCTGAGCAACGCTCGATAATTTCGACTTCAGTATTGGGTATCAGCGCAAGAGTTTCACGCGTCTTTTGCCCGATATTTTGTACCCGCTGATGGCAAGCCGCATGATAAGAAACCTTACCCAAGGCCTGCTCAAAGTCAGTTTTCAGCTTGCCTTCGCGGTGGCGCAACATCAGGTATTCAAACGGGTCGTAGAAGGCATTTTTGACCTTCTGCACGTCCGGGTCATCGGGGAACATCAGCGGCAATTCCTGCTTGAACATCAACACGCAAGAAGGTACCAGTGCGGTCAAGTCCCAGCCTTCATCCACCATCTTCGCCAAAATCGGGATGTTGAATTCCTTGTTCTCTGCTACCGCTTCCAGATTACCCAATTCCAGCTTGGGCATACCGCAGCATTTTTCCTGCGTGGCAATAGTCATGGGGATGCCGTTATGTTCCAGCACCGCCAGCAAGTCCTCGCCAGGGCCAGGTTCGTTGCGATTCATATAACAGGTAGCGAAGAGTGCCAGCTTGCCCTTGGTCTTGCCCACCGGCTCTGCCACCAGCTCGCTTTTGTGGCCTTTCAGGCGCTTACGCAAAGTGTTGCTGTAATACTTGGGCAACTTGGCATCAGGATGTACGCCTAACGTCGCCTCCAGCACTTTCCTGGTCGGCGCAAATTCATTCGCCGCATTCACCACCTGCGCCACCACTGGGATACCCGCAAGATTGCCCACCACGTCAGTGCTGGTGAGGATGCGGTCGCGCAGCTTCACGTCACCATTCTTGTAGTTCACAGCCTTGGCGCGCAGCATCAAATGCGGGAAATCCAAGTTCCACTCGTGCGGCGGCACGTAGGGACATTTGGTCATGAAGCACAGGTCGCATAAGTAGCAGTTGTCCACCACCTTTGCGTAGTCTTCTTTCTTTACCCCGTCCACTTCCAGGGTTGGAGACTCGTCCACCAGATCAAACAAAATGGGGAAAGACTGACACAAACCCACACAACGACGGCAGCCGTGACACACATCAAACACCCGCTCCAACTCTGTCTCGAGTGAAGATTTGTCATAAAAATCGGGGTTCTTCCAATCTAAAGGATGCCTTGTCGGGGCTTGCAGATTGCCTTCTTTGGTGGTCACAGCCATGGGGGATTTCCTTGATACAGAAGTGAGTGCAGCTTGCTTTGCACTCCCAACATTCAGAGCTTCTGATTAAGCCCGTTCGTGCTGAGTAACTTTCCGCCCACCCTTCGATACACCGCGCTACGCGCGGCACTCAGGACGAACGGAAAGTGTATCGAAGCATAGCAGAGCTTCCATTACAACCTTACAGCGCGCTCAGTTCGTTCAACGCCTTTTGATAACGGTTAGCGTGTGAACGCTCCGCCTTAGCCAGCGTTTCAAACCAGTCCGCCACTTCGTCAAAACCTTCTTCGCGAGCGGTTTTGGTCATACCAGGATACATGTCAGTGTATTCATGGGTTTCGCCAGCCACTGCGGCTTTCAGGTTGTTAGAGGTGCTGCCAATCGGCAAGCCAGTCGCTGGGTCGCCACATTGCTCGAGGAACTCCAGATGCCCGTGAGCGTGGCCGGTCTCACCTTCAGCGGTGGAACGGAACAGCGCTGCCACGTCGTTGTACCCTTCGATGTCGGCCTTAGCTGCGAAATACAAATAACGACGATTGGCTTGTGATTCACCCGCGAACGCGGCTTTCAAATTGTCTTCTGTCTTGCTGCCTTTAAGACTCATCATTTTCTCCTTGAGATGGTGTGGTTTTGCATTCAAACCATGGGTTAAATGGATAGCGTGACAATATAACGCTTGAAGCTAATGCTACGCCAAAACACTAAGTCATGAAATGAGTTTAATCTTCATTCATGAAAATACTTAGGGAAGGCAAAACAAGCCCGAAGAATTGGGAAAAAATCTTCGGTGTGAATTGAGGACGTTAGATTACAAACTTCTGCTTACGACCCAAAGCGGACTAAGGCGATATTGACATGTCTAATACGATTGGTATTGAGCCACATTGGCATAACTTTGTGTCTGGCAAATTTAATGATGCTAGACCTTCCGAGAAGCAACTAGCAGTATTTGTCCTCGGTTGGTAATCAATCGCATTGAACTGCCCAGGCTCTTTTACGTCTGCAACAATTGTAAACTTATCAACACTAGCATTCGATTTAGCAAGGCAGCTTTTCATTAAGTTCGCAATATATGTACCGATAGCTGGGAACATCTCTTTGTAGAGATAGTCACCAATATCTTTTTGTTTTTCCGCTCTTTTAGCAAGAGCAACTCGTTCTGCAAAAGAGGGTAATTTGCTATTGCAAATAACTGAGTTACCAACTAACTGAAAGCTTGATATCAGTTCTTTGAACACAGGAAAAGCTTCATCAAACAACTGTTGAGTCCTTGAAGTAAGCGTAAATAATATAAAGTTTCCATCCATATTATCTAAGTACGCAACGGCTTCACTATTCCCATAAGTATCACCATTAAACAGTTTTATGATTGCCCTTTTTCCATCAACGGTCATTGCCCCACCGTCTTTAATAACAATTTTAGGGCTATTACTTTTGAACACAGCTAGATCATCACTAATGAAATTCTCGAAGGTTGTATGACAGTCATTTATCGCTATATTGGCATACATTACAGCTGGCGCATTATTCCATGTTTGACCTGACGGATAATACACAACGGGAAGGTTGTTATTGTGGGCGCTATCCGTATCCATCACCCATCCCGATGGTTCTGCAAGAGCAAAGATGATCCCATTTCCAACAACAGTAAATCTTTGAGACTCGGCAAATGATGATATCGCAATGCTAAATAAGACTAATGCAATAATTATTTTGATTGCTTGAAGCATTACTACTCCAACTTATTGATAATTTTGTTAAGTAATTCTGGGTTGTTCAAACGACTTCTTTTGGCCGAAAACAGAAATTCATTTCAAGCCCCGCAACAAATCAGCCTTGATATCGTCCACATGCTCCAAACCCACCGCAATACGTACCAAGCCGTCGCTTATCCCCGCCGCTACACGCTCTTCGGCGGTGATGCGGCTGTGGGTGGTGGTAGCAGGATGGGTGATGGTGCTTTTGGCATCGCCCAGATTGGCGGTGATGGACAGTAGTTGTGTGCTGTCTATCAGCTTCCAAGCAGCATCCTTACCGCCTTTTAGGTCGAAGGAGACGATGCCACCGCCGGTTTTTTGCTGGCGCTTGGCTAAAGCATATTGCGGGTGCGATTTAAGTCCCGGGTAATAGACACGGGCAATCTGCGGCTGTTGCTGCAACCACTCGGCTAAAGCGAGTGCGTTTTTGGAATGCGCTTCCATACGGACAAATAGCGTTTCCAAGCCTTTCAAAAATACCCAGGCGTTGAAGGCGCTCATGGTGGGGCCGGCGGTGCGTAGAAAGCCGAACACCGGCTCCAGCACGTCCTTCTTGCCCAGCACCGCGCCACCCAGGCAGCGGCCTTGGCCGTCTATGTATTTGGTAGCGGAGTGGATGATGATGTCGGCACCCAGCTCCAGCGGTTTTTGCAGCGCAGGTGTGCAGAAACAATTGTCCACGGCCAGCAATACGCCAGCCTTATGAGCAATATCCGCCAGTAAAGCGATGTCGCACACTTCGGTGAGTGGGTTGGATGGCGTTTCCACAAAGAATAATTTTGTATTCGGCTTGATAGCTGCTTGCCACTCGTCAGGGTTGGTAAGCGAGACGAACGTCACCTCCAAACCCCAGCGCTTGAGGATGTTGCCGAACAACTGCACCGTGGTGCCGAATATGCTGCGCGAGGCCACCACATGGTCGCCAGCCGAGCATAAGCCCATCACGCAAGCCAATATCGCCGACATGCCGCTGGAGGTCGCCACACAACGCTCAGCACCTTCCAGCGCGGCGAGTTTATCCTCAAACATGGTGACGCTGGGGTTGGTAAAGCGCGAATAGATATTGCCTGGCTCTTGCCCGCCAAAGCGTGCCGCCGCCTGAGCAGCATTTTCAAACACAAAGCTGGAGGTGAGAAACATCGCCTCGGAGTTCTCCCCGAACGGCGTGTGTTGGCTACCGGCGCGTACCGCTAGCGTTTCTGGGTTGAGTGGTTTAGTCATCGTGTACCTCGTCAAATTACGGGCACAAAAAAGCCCGGTTTGGAAAGGCCAAAACGGGCATTGATGGGTGCTCGCTTTAGCGGTATTTTTAATGCGCCCGCAAGCTGAGTTGTTAATTCTCAAATCGGCGCAGCGCGCACTCTAGTACGCTAGGATTGCTTTGTCAATTCAGAGGGCTCATCTAAAACTCATAAATTCGGGATGCAGTGCAAGGCGTAAGGAACGCAGAAACCGGAATGTATACGTTCATACATGAGGATTTCGAGTACCGCGCAACGCCGCAATGCGCCCGAAGAATGAGTTTTAGATGAGCCTTCAGGCGAGTTCTTCCTCCTCCACACTCACCAGATTCAGATCCAGTTGCGTGGCGGAATTGGATGGTTTCTTGAATTTCGCACCATCGCGACGCGCAGCCTCGATCAAAGCCAGATACGCAGCATCCACGTCACCAGTCACGTAATCGCCATCAAAACATGAACAGTCAAAGCGAGTAATGCCGGGGTTTCCCAGACGCACATCACGCACCAAGTCTGTCAATTCCTGATAAATCAATCCATCAGCGCCTATCGCTCGGCAAATCTGTTCGTCGGTTCTGCCCGTAGCCAGCAGTTCGTCACGGCTAGGCATATCTATTCCATATACATTGGGAAAGCGCACCGGTGGTGCTGCGGAGGCAAAAAATACTTTATTCGCTCCAGCTTCGCGCGCCATTTGCACGATACGCTCGGAAGTCGTACCGCGCACGATGGAGTCATCCACCAACAACACGTTTTTACCTTTGAATTCCATACCGATAGGATTGAGTTTTTGCCGCACTGATTTTTGACGTTGCGATTGCCCCGGCATAATGAAGGTGCGTCCAATGTAGCGGTTCTTGATAAAGCCCTCACGGTAGGTGAGATTGAGGGCATTGGCCATTTGCAGCGCACTAGGGCGGCTGGTGTCAGGAATAGGAATCACCACGTCTATATCGTGATGTTGCCACTCGCGATGTATCTTTTCGGCCAAACTTTCGCCCATATGCAAGCGAGTTTGGTATACCGAAATACCATCTATCACCGAATCCGGTCTTGCCAGATAGACGTATTCAAAAATACAAGGTGTAAGGGCTGCATTTTCGGCACATTGCTTGGAATAAAAATGGCCATCCATATCAATAAATACGGCCTCTCCGGGAGCGACATCGCGCACCAATTTGAAACCCAGCACATCCAGAGCCACGCTTTCAGAAGCAATTGCGTATTCCGTGCCTTTTTCGGTTTCGGCACGGCCAATCACCAAAGGACGTATGCCATGTGGATCGCGGAAAGCTAGCAAGCCATATCCCGCAATCATCGCCACCACGGCGTAAGCACCCTTGCAACGGCGATGTACGTTCGTCACAGCATTGAAGATAGTGTCATTATCCAGCGCCACGCTGGGCGCAGATTGCTCAATTTCATGCGCAAGTACATTCAGCAGCACTTCAGAATCCGAGGTGGTGTTGATGTGGCGCAGGTCCTGATTGAACATTTCCTCTTTCAACTGCACCGAGTTGGTGAGATTGCCGTTGTGACCCAGCACGATACCGAAAGGGGAATTGACATAGAAGGGTTGCGCCTCGGCGGCAGAAGAAGAGCCGGCCGTGGGATAACGCACATGGGCGATGCCGGCATTTCCGATAAGCCCACGCATATGACGGGTTTGGAACACATCCTGCACCAGCCCGTTGTTTTTGTGCATGTAGAAAGTATCGCCGTCGCAGGTGACGATACCCGCCGCGTCTTGGCCGCGATGTTGCAAAACCAGCAAACCATCGTACAACTGCTGGTTGACTGGAGCTTTACCTACGATGCCGATAATTCCGCACATAGTTTAATGGCCTCTAGAACTTCACATGCTTCACAAAATCTTGCGGCAACCAAGGCATGGTGGCCAACACCATCGCCTCCAACGGCGGGCTGAGCATGGCGTTACGCCATTCGTGGCGTTGCGGCAAAGAGGTCAATCCCGCCATCAGCATCGCCACCCCCACGATCAACAGTCCGCGCGCGATGCCAAACACCAATCCCAGCCCACGATCCACCGTGCTTAAACCCACACGTTTTACCACATCGCTCAAGGCCACAGATAGTAGGCTTGCCGCCACCAACACGCCAAAAAATACTGCCAGAAATCCCGCCAACAGACGCAGATTGTCATTGGGAATGCCGGCAGGCAACATGGCCGCCACTTGCACCGCGTAGGTCTTGGCTATCCAGGCGGAGGCTATCCACCCCACCAAACCCAAAGCCTCGCGTACAAAACCGCGCATCAAACTCAACAAAACCGAAATGCCTATTATGCCCAGCACGGCATAATCGAAGAACGTCACTTATGCACCACCAATATGGGTTTGAATCCTCCGGATTTCAAGGTCTCCAGTGCCTTTTCAGCTTCTTCTTTACTAGGGTAAGGGCCGCAACGGATACGCACTTTAACGCCAGTGGGTGTATTTAAATTCTCGGTATTGGCCTTGAGACCCAGTCCTTCAATTTTGTTGATGACTTGCTGAACTTTCTCGCCGTCTGAGATCACTCCCACCTGCACCGATACGCCAGTTTTCTTGGCTTCTTTAGATACTTCGGCGGCGGCTTCTACTTTTGCGGGAGGTTTGGGTTCCGGTTTAGCTTCTGGCTTCGGTTCTGGTTTGGTTGGTTTTTCAACCACAGGCGCAGGTTCAGCAGGTTTGGTCTCGACAACAGATGGAGTCTCGACTGGGCTCTGGATTGCTTCAGTTTTGGCTGGTGCTTCTGGCGTAGCTGGTTTTACAGGAGCCGGTGCGACTGGGACGATTTTAGAGGAAAAATTACCATCATCTTGACTAGGAATACTGATCGCCACGTCTGACGCGGGCATTTTCTGATTACTGCGGTCATCCAGCAACATAGGCAGAATGGTGAGCATCAGTAGCACCAAGGCCACCGCGCCTATCAAGCGCCTGCGGGCGCGCACCCTGAAGAGTTTTTCTTGATCGGTCAGTTGTTCAGCAGCCATTTAAAAGCCTCAAGCGTGGATGGGGGCGGCCAAGGCGCGGAGCACATCGGCCACGGTATAAAACGATCCAAACGCGACGATTCTATCATTTTCAGATGCGGCGCGACAGGCTTGTGCAAGTGCTTGGGCAATGTTGGGATGGGTAAAAATCTCAACTTCAGACAAATAGCCTGCCAGTTCTTCACACGATGTACCGCGCGGCGCATCTATCCCCGCCACAAACCATGCATCTATTTCATCACCTAAAGCGGCAATCACACCACCAATATCTTTATCAGAAAGCATGGCAAACACCGCCAAGGTGCGCCCTGAACAAGGTGTTTGGTGCAGATTTTCGGCCAAGCCACGTGCCGCTTGCGGATTATGGGCGACATCCAGAATGATCTTGGGCGATTCTTGCACGGTTTGAAATCGTCCTGCCAACACCACTGCTTGCAGGCCTAGTCGCATGGCTTGCTGGGTAACAGGTAAACGCTGATGCAGTACGCACAATGCCGTAACGGCACACGCTGCGTTATTGAGCTGAAAACTTCCCGCTAATACTGGTAAAGGAAGTTGTTCTATGCGCTCACTTTCACTCCAGAAATCCCAATCGGTAGTGCGTTGCTGAAAGCCAAAGCCCTGACCTATCTGCCGATAATCCGCGCCTATGGCAGCCGCGTGTTGCGGCACGGTAGGCGGCGGCACGCTATCGCCACACAATGCTGGCACGTTGTGACGATACACGCCCGCTTTCTCAAAACCTATGCTTTCGCGGCTGTTACCCAGATACTCCATGTGATCCAAATCTATACTGGTGATGATGGCACAATCGGTATCAAAGGCATTCACCGCATCCAGCCTTCCTCCCAGCCCTACTTCCAGCACAGCGACTTGGATATTCTGATGGCAAAAATGCCATACCGCAGCCAAAGTGCCAAACTCGAAATAAGTCAGAGGGATATCACCGCGCCTAGCCTCCACTGCGGCAAAAGCGCGACACAATTCTTCGTCACTGGCTTCCACACAATCTACCCGCACTCGTTCGTTGTAATCCAGCAAATGCGGCGAGGTGTAGCAACCCACACGATAACCCGCCGCCAGCAACATGCTTTCCAGCATGGCACAGGTTGAACCCTTACCGTTAGTGCCAGCGACGGTGATGATAGTAAAATCTGGATCTAGTTGCAGGCGCTGCTTGACCTGATTGACGCGCTCCAAGCCCATAGCTATGGACTTGGGGTGGAGTTTTTCCAGGTAAGCCAGCCAGCCCGCTAAATCGGCTGGCTGAGTAAAAGACTCAGGCATTGACAGGGAGTCGCATCAGACTGGAAAGAAGGCTGCTCAACTTGTCACGCATTTCACGCCTGTCTACGATCATGTCCACGGCACCATGATCGAGTAAAAACTCAGCACGCTGAAAACCATCCGGCAAGGTTTCACGCACGGTTTGCTCGATGACACGAGGCCCGGCAAAACCTATCAAAGCTCCCGGCTCGGCAATGATTACGTCGCCCAACATGGCAAAACTCGCAGAAACCCCGCCCATGGTGGGGTCGGTCAACACCGAGATAAATGGTAATTGCGCACGCGACAATGCCGTCAAAGCCGCGCTGGTTTTAGCCATTTGCATCAATGAAAACAAGCCTTCTTGCATACGCGCCCCGCCGCTGGCGGCGAAACACACAAACGGGATTTTTTGTTTGATGCACGCATTCACCCCGCGCACAAAACGCTCACCCACCACAGCGCCCATAGAGCCCCCCTGGAAGGCAAACTCGAACGCGGCCACCACCAATGGCACTCCATTGATGCTGCCCTGCATCACCACCAGCGCGTCGGTCTCACCGGTATCTTTTTGGCTGTCCTTAATTCGATCAGCATAAGTCTTGCTGTCTTTGAATTTGAGCGGGTCTAGCGGGGTGACTTCCTTGCCGATTTCAACGCGCTTTTCTGCATCCAGCATCTGCTCCAGCCTAGCGCGTGCGCCTATGCGGTTATGAAAGCCACACTTGGGGCAAACTTCTTGATTCTTTTCCAAAT
Source organism: Methylophilales bacterium (assembly GCA_021414145.1). Taxonomy (GTDB): domain Bacteria; phylum Pseudomonadota; class Gammaproteobacteria; order Burkholderiales; family Methylophilaceae; genus CAILHX01. The sequence continues at coordinate 14,595 of JAIOOY010000053.1, forward strand.
CAGTGCGGTACAGCACCGACTCGCATTTAGTGCATTTGCTCCAGAGACCTTCCGGCACCGCTTTCTTAAACGCACCGACAGTGCGCTTGATTTTGGGTGGAAGTAATTTTTGTAACCAGCTCATGAAATGTCCTAATTAAACGCTATCTATGGCCGCACGCAAGGTTTGCATCAGCTGTTTGACCTTGGTTACCACCTCAGCAGGGGTTGAGCTTTCAATTTCCTGCACGGTGCGGCTACCGACGACTACGGCATCGGCCACCGCAGCGACAGCCTTTGCCGTTGCTGCATCACGCACACCGAAACCTACGCCTATGGGCAAATCAGTCATGGTACGAATATGACCTACTTTACTCCCCACATCAGCAATATCCAAGTGGCTTGCACCGGTCACGCCCTTGAGCGAAACATAGTAGATGAAGCCGCTGGCGGATTTGATGATGGCCTCAATGCGTGCCGTGTTGGAAGTCGGGGAAAGTAGAAAAACGGGATCTAGCTGGTGCTTCTTTAATAACGCGACGAACTCCTGACATTCCTCCGGTGGATAGTCAACGGTCAGCGCCCCGTCCACACCGGCAGCCTGTGCTAGCTTCGCGAACCGTTCCGCACCCATAGCTTCAATAGGGTTGGCATAGCCCATCAGAACAACAGGCGTGGTTTGGTTGGTTTTACGAAACTCTGCCACCAGGTTCAATACATCAGTCAAGCTGACGTGGTACGCCAAGGCACGTTCACTGGCGCGCTGTATTACCGGCCCGTCCGCCATGGGGTCAGAAAACGGCACACCAAGCTCAAGAATATCAGCGCCCGCCTCAACTAATCCGTGCATCAGTGGTACCGTCAGTTCCGGATAGGGGTCACCCGCTGTGATGTAGGGGATTAAGGCTTTTTTGTTCTGAGATTTGAGTGTTGCGAAAGTACTTTGGATTCGAGACATTTAGAGGGTTATTCCTGAAAGTTTCGCCACGGTATTGATATCTTTATCACCACGGCCAGAAAGGTTGACCAACAGCACCGCATCCTTGGACATTGTGGGCGCGATCTTCATGGCGTGTGCCAAAGCATGACTGGACTCCAGCGCAGGAATGATGCCCTCCATACGACACAGAGTGTGGAAGGCCGCCATCGCCTCGTCATCATTGATAGCCACATATTCAGCGCGGTTGATATCTTGTAACCAAGCGTGTTCCGGGCCTACGCCAGGATAATCCAGCCCAGCAGAGATAGAATGGGTCTCGATAATCTGTCCCCCAGCGTCTTGCATCAAGCGCGTGCGATTGCCGTGCAACACACCCGCCGGGCTATGCGCTGTGAGCGGTGCCGCGTGCTTGCCAGTTTCCAAGCCAAAACCACCCGCCTCAACACCAATAAGTCGTACGTTGGGTACGTCAATGTACGGATAGAAAATACCCATCGCATTAGATCCACCACCTACGCAAGCCAGCACCACATCGGGCTGACGACCCAGCATTTCCTGCATTTGTTGTTTGGCTTCTATGCCAATTACCGCTTGAAAATCGCGCACCATCATCGGGTATGGATGCGGTCCCGCTACGGTACCGATAATGTAGAAGGTATTCTCGACATTGGTCACCCAGTCACGCATGGCTTCGTTCAACGCATCTTTCAGCGTTTTGGAGCCGGATTCTACCGGCACCACGGTGGCTCCCAGCAACTTCATTCGGAACACATTAGGCGATTGGCGTTTAACGTCCTCTGAACCCATGTACACCACGCACTCCAAGCCCATACGCGCCGCCACGGTGGCCGTCGCCACTCCATGTTGCCCTGCACCAGTCTCAGCAATCACTCTGGGTTTTCCCATACGCTTGGCCAGCAAGGCTTGGCCTATGCAGTTATTCACCTTATGCGCACCGGTGTGGTTGAGGTCTTCACGCTTGAGATAAATCTGTGCGCCACCCATATGCTTAGAAATACGTTCAGCGTGATAGATCGGGCTAGGACGACCGACGTAGTGTTTGAGATCGTGAGCAAACTCGGCTAAAAACTGAGGGTCTAGACGGTGTTTTTCGTACATCGCCGCCAGTTCATCCAGCGCTTCCACCAAAGTCTCGGCTACAAAGCGCCCGCCATAGGTGCCAAAGTGCCCGCTGGCATCGGGCATGTCATATATTTTGTTCATTTAGATGTTTACTCTGTTCACTTCTCGTAAAAATGCGCCGATTTTTTCCGCGTCTTTTATCCCTTTTGCACTTTCTACCCCACCGCTGACATCCACCGCGTAAGGCCGCACTTTCTTAATCGCCTCATGCACGTTTTCGGCATTCAAACCACCTGCCAAAATCACCGGCTTAGGAAGCTCATTGGGGATTAAGTTCCAGTCGAAAGTCTTGCCAGTACCACCTGCCACGCCCTCTTGATAAGCGTCCAGCAGCAAAGCTTTGGCATCGCTAAAATCCGTGGCGTATTGTAACAAATTTAACCCCTGCTTCACGCGTACCGCCTTGATATAGGGAAAATCAAACTGTGCGCAAAACTCCGGTGTTTCGTCACCATGGAATTGCAACAGACTCAGGTTAACCGCATGCATGATACGCCGCACCTCGCTGGCTTCGGCATTCACAAACAACCCTACCACGTCCACAAATGGCGGCAGCGCAGCCACAATGGTCGCGGCCTGCTCCGTTGTCACACGGCGCGGGCTCTCCGCAAACACCAAGCCAATCGCGTCAGCGCCACAAGCCACGGCAGATAAGGCATCTTCCGCACGGGTGATGCCACATATTTTGGTACGAACGCGCACGCAGAAATTCCAATTCGATAATGAGGCTTAAGGGTAGCGCAAACACTGATGGATGTCAGCCTGACATTTTGGATTGCTGGTTTAGCCATTGTTGGTGGTTATATTAATCCACTCCGCACTTACACCAAACGGACATTACACAAACAATTGTTTTTTAATGACTTTTATTTTATTTTTTCTTGCCTGATTTTTGCTTGTCATCAAGCACAGTCTTTAATGAACTTTTATCGTGCTACCCGTCCTAAGGCACATGCGATATAAGTTAAAATCGCCCCACAAAAATCTCAACATGGAGAATAACTGCATGAAATACTCGCGTACTACTACCGCCTCACTGTTACTCACTACCTTGCTCTTGACCAGCACACTAACGCTTGCTGGCACCAAGGGTATGGCTTATGTTTCTAATCAGGATGGCGGTGTCACCGTGATTGATTTGGAAACCATGGAAACCACCAAAACACTAGACATCCAAGCCAAAGGTCCTCGCGGCATAGGCGTTACCAAGGATGGCAAGCTACTGGTGACCGCCAACAAGGATGACGACAACATCTCCGTAGTCGAACTCGCCACCGGCAATGTGACCAAGATCGCTATTGGCAAGAACCCTGAATTCGTGCGTGTGTATGGCAATAGAGCGTATGTCACCTATGAACCCAGCCCAAGCACTGGTGGTGGCTCTGGTGCAGCAGCGGCCGAGGCAGAAAAAGATGACAATGACAGAGAGCCCGGCCATATCGCTATCGTTGACCTGAAGACAGGCAAAGTCGTCAAAGACATCACCGGCAAACCGGAGACCGAAGGTCTTGAATTCTCACCCAACGGTAAAAAACTTATCGTCACCAACGAATCTGACAACTCCATCACCGTGCATGACATGAAGTCCGGCAAACTCTTAAAAAATATCCCGGTAGGCTCTTACGGTGATCGTCCGCGCGGCATCAAGGTCGCCCCCAATGGCAAACTATATGTCTCTACGCTGGAGTTCTCCGACAAGTTGCTGGTGCTGGACAAGAACCTTAAACCAATCAAAGCGATAGATACCGGCAAGTCACCCTATGGCGTGTCTTTCGACCAAGACAGCAAACGTATTTACGTCGCTGCCTCCAAGGACAAAGTTCTGCAAGTGTACGATGCCGTCACCTTTGAAAAGATCAAGGACATCCCTACCGGAAGCCGTTGCTGGCACTTTACCTTTACGCCTGATAACCAGAATATTCTGCTGGCATGTGGAAGATCTGATGAAGTGGTGGTGGTAGATGTGAACTCGCTGGAGGTGACCAAGCGGATTGGCGATAAGGAACTGCCTTGGGGAATAGTGACGTATCCCAAGTCCCTCGGCAGCTTGGATAGGCCATAATCCAACTAGCTTTGGCGGCGCACTGTTGCATACGGTGCGCCTTCTGGCAGTAAAAGTCTCTCTTAAACAGTCCTTCGTGAATACAAATCTATCTGATCTTCCAAAAAACCTCCCTGTGCCAGTGGACGATGGTAAAGCGGAGCATCTAGAAAACAGTGTGTTGCCCGATTTAGCACTACCTAGTACCGATGGTACAACTGTCAATTTGGGAGGTTTGTTGGGTCGTTGGGTAATCTACGTGTATCCGATGACAGGAAGGCCAGATGCTCCGCTGCCGGACGGATGGGATGAAATTCCCGGTGCACGTGGTTGCACACCTCAGTCCTGTAGCTTTCGTGATCACTTTTCTGAATTGGAGTTACTTAACACCGGGGTATTCGGGTTGAGCACACAGATAACTGAGTATCAATGCGAAGCCAGAGACAGACTGCACTTACCTTTCCAATTACTTAGCGACCACTCTTTGCAACTAAGAGATAAATTGCATTTGCCCACATTTACTGCGGCGGGCATGGGGCTGTTCAAACGACTCACTCTCATTACAGAGAACGGACGAATCAAGAAAGTGTTCTACCCGGTATTTCCTCCTCATCAAAACGTTGATGATGTTCTAGTATGGCTAAGAGAAAATCCTCAACACTAACCCGGTTTCTCCATCACACTCAAAAACAACTTTCCACCCACCAACCCATTTAGCCAAGCCCGTAAGCACGGATAAGGCGCAGTCTCGAACCAGGCACTATCCACCCCTGCAAACTGGCGGATAAACGGGAAGATTGCAATGTCGGCCATACATGGGGTATCGCTTGATAAGTAAGCATGTCGCTCCAGCCGCTGTTCCAATTTGGCTAAAAACACTTGGCCTTCTGCGCGATAGGATTCTGGCGGATGTCCGGGAAAACGCACGGCGTATTTATACCTGTCCAGTGCACCTTTGAAACTACCGTCGTTTTCCGCGATGAGTTCAGCGTCATCTTGACTTAGCCAGTCATCCGGGTCGTTCTGAGTCAGCGCCCAGCGCATGATGTCCAGGCTTTCGTCTAAGACTTTATCGCCCAATATCAACACCGGCACCGTACCCTTGGGTGAGGCGGCCAGCATTTCCGGTGGTTTTTCCCTGAGCGAAATCTCGCGGATTTCAACCTCTATCCCGGCGTAACGCAGCGCAATCCTAGCCCGCATGGCGTAGGGGCAACGGCGATAGGAATAGAGAGCGGGCTTACTCAAATACGATCAGCTTTCTCTGGCATTCAGGCAGTCCCCACTTGGCATCGTAGTGCACACCGGTCAAGTACAAGCCATCAGGCGAAAAGGTAGGTGCCGCATGGGTGCGGTTCCTATGTTCCAGTATCTTGGCCATCCAATCTGGCGGCTGTTCGCCGTTGCCCACGTAGATCAAGCTACCCACCAGATTACGTATCATGTGGTGCAGGAAGGCGTTGGCGCTGAACTCGAACAGGAAGAACTCACCGTGTTGGGTGATGTCGGCTTGTTGCAAATGCTTGACGGGCGATTTGGCCTGGCATTCTGCAGCGCGAAAAGTACTGAAATCGTGTTCGCCCAACAGCATCGCCGCAGCCTCACGCATGGCTGCCAAATCCAGTGGGCGATGATACCAGCCCACCTTGCCCGCCATGATGGCCGGTGCTGACTCCCTGACTTGCAGCAGGTATTGGTAGTACCGTCGCTCGGCATTGAAGCGTGCATGGAATTCGTCACTTACCTCGCACGCCCACAGCACCCTTAACGCAGCAGGCAACAAGGCATTGACGCCCCGCACCCACGCAGTATTGGGACGCACAGTCTCGGTATCGAAATGCACGATCTGGCTCTTGGCATGAACCCCGGCATCGGTGCGCCCGGCGGCATGAACACGCACGGGGTGGGTAGCTACCTGCAACAGTGCCTTTTCCAGCGCATCCTGTACACCACAGCCACTGGCCTGGCTTTGCCAGCCACAGAATTCTGCACCATCGTATTCCAAAGCCAGCGCAATCCTCACGACAAACTCCAAATAATGGGTACCCACAAGGCTAGCGCCAGTCCATCATAAATTCGGAAGGGTGGGCACATCAGCGTGACAGATTCAGGTGCGTCCTGTTCGGCATTCAACAATGCATCCAGATTCCAGCCCTGTTGCTTCAGGTGCTTGACGATGCTCTTGGGCATGGTCTCTGCGTAGTGCAAGGTGAGCCACAACCGTGCGGCGAAGCGCTCTGGCGAGATGAGTAATCCGAATGGGCGCAGCAGAACATAGATGCCGGACATGAACTGCTCACGGCTGGAAGTCGCCAACACCAAAGACAATGCCCCTAGCATGACCGCCAAGCGCAAAGCCTGCATCAAGCCGGATTCAATTCCCTCATAAGTGGGTGCGAAAGCATCAGGGAAACCCGCCACATATTCACCAGGAGTGGCAAATGCATAAATGAGCAGGATGGAGAGAAACAGCCAGCGGGCGCGCTTCATCAACTTCAATGCGCTGGCAGACCCAAAATGCATCAATGCCGCTAGAACCACCAACGACATCACACCAAGGCCACGCCAATGTGCCATTTGCAGGGCGATAGCGCAGAGGATCAGGCTTAACATTTTGACCGCTGGATGCAATGAAGAACCCCTAATAAAAAAGGCCGAGCTTTCGCCCGGCCTAAGGAAGCTTAAATCTGATTAGCCAAGGTCGCCCAACATCTTTTTCGCTTTGGCAATTTGCGTTGCGCTGCCTTCTTTGATCACCTCTTGCAGCAATTCGCGCGCGCCATCATCGTCGCCCATATCCATGTAGGCAGTTACCAAATCCATCTTGGTTTCTACTTCTGCCGAATCCGCTGTGGCATTCTCACCAGCCACATCCAAATCTATGCCGGAAAGGTCTAGCTTAACTTCCGGCTCTGCCGCAGCTTTTTTAGCTCTAGGTTTTGCAGCTTTTTTAGTCTTGGTTTTAGCGACGGGGGCGGGGGTAACTTCTTCTTCCGGCATTTCAGCCGCAAAATCAAAATCCAATCCGCTCAGATCCTCTTTGGCGGTTTCTTCAAACGCCGCTGCCAAAGCTGCGGAATGGTCTCCATCTGCGGGTGGTACATTAGTTGCCACTTCTGGTGCAGATTCCATCTCAATCACTGAGGACGCTTGGCCAAACACGTCATCCAGTGCAAACTGGTCATCCGCTTCAACACTACCCTCTTCCATTGCGGTAGCGGCCATCATATCGGTGGCGGCTTCATCGGCCATGGCGGCGGCAGTCTCATCCACTGGCGCTGTGCTTGTCGGCATATCGGCAACCACCTCTGCCAGCGCAGCTTCAGAACCGAATATCTCGTCCAGATCATCCAACTTTTCAGCAGCTGGTGCGGCGGCTGGCTCAGCTGCCTCGGCAAATACATCATCCAGCGCAAACTGGTCGTCAGCCTCTACACTTCCTTCTTCCATTGCTGTAGCCGCCATCATGTCGGTGGCAGCCTCATCAGCCATCGCTGCTGCGGTTTCATCCAATGGCGCCGTTGATTCTGGGATTTCAGCTGCCATATCTGCCAAGGCGGCTTCAGATTCAAACACCTTGTCAAAATCATCGCTTGCTACAGGTTCTGGTGCTGCAGGTGCTGTAGGTGCTTCAGCTTCTACTGCATCGGAAGCCGCCATCATGTCAGCGACTAACTCCTCGGCAGTAGGCTCTTCCACAACTGACGCTTCAGCGCTTACTTCCTGTGGTGGCTCCGCAATCGGCTCAGGATCATTATCCGGCAGCAGGGTGTCCAAATCAGAAGTATCCAGCACCTCTGTGGGTTCAACTACCGTTTCTGGAGCAGGTTCTGCGGGAGCGGCTTCAGCTTCCATTGCAGCAGTACCCGCAGCGATATCTGATGCGGTCTTTTCAGCGGCGAGTCGGTCTGCTTCAGCTTGATCTACTACTACACTTGCTTCTGCTAGCGCCGCACCACCAGTTTCGGTAGTGGGCGCATCAGGTTTTTTTGGGGCGTTGTCCCCTTTGCCTCGGTTTCGCAAGAACAGGAAGAGTGCCAACAAGATAGCCAGCACCCCTAGACCTTTGGCTCTCATATCAGGATTTTTTTGCAAGTTTTCTTGCAAGCTGGTGAGCATGCCAGATTTGGCCGCTGCGGGTTTGGCTTGATCTTTGGTTGGCTCGGTCCCTGCCGCAGGAGTTGCCGCCTGTTTCTGCATTTCCAGCAACTTATTAGCATCGGCTAGTTGCTTTTCCAGTAAGGCGATACGGTCGTTAGATTCTCTTAATGCATTTTCACGCGCGGCGAGCTCTTCTTCCATCGCCGCCTTGCTCATTTTGTTGCCCACAGCCTTGCCCGCATCGCCGGACAGTTTCACCACGTCGCGCGGCTCGTGAGCAGCTTCGGCCTGATCACTCACCGTGGCGATCTTGCCGCTAGCCATCGACGATGACGCACTGTCTTTGACCGGGGCAGATTTGGCTACCGTGTCAGAAAGTTTATTGCGATAGGCATTCCAATTTTTGGCATGAACAAAACTCTCAGCCTCTGCTTGGTCTATGGCTTTCAAGTCATCCGCGCTAGGCACACGCACAATCTCACCCATTTTCATGCGTTCAGGGTTACCTTTTTTGAAAGCTTGCGGATTGGCGCGATATATCCCCGCCATCATTTGCTCCAAGCTGACATCATCGCGCCAATGTTGGGTAGAGATTTTTCGCAGAGTATCGCCTTTTCCAACAGTCACATTGATAGCTGGCTCGGGCGGCGCTTCAACTGGATTGTCTGGGTTAAATTCTTCAGCCGTCATTGCCGCCAATTCTTCTGGTGTAGGATCAGGCTCGACGGCTTCTTCGACCACTTCTGACTCGATCTCCTCCACTTCGGTCATGTCCTGGGCTTGCATGTCGTCGGTGGTCATGTCGTCAGCAGGTTCTTCGGCCAACATTTCTTCAGGCTCATCTGGCAAGGGTTCAGTCATGTCTTGCGCTTGCATGTCGTCAATCGCCAAGTCTGCCTCTTCATCAAATGGGCTAGGCTCGTCTTCCGGCGCTTCAATACCCGTCACGTCCGCCGTCATTTCTTCTATGCTGGCTTCATGTTCCTCCATCACCTCTTCCGGCGCAGCCTCTTCTATCATCGCCTTTTCTTGAACGGCTTCTGGAGCTTCCATGGCTGGCTCTGGCTCTGTCATGGCTTCTTCAGGAGCGGGCAATAACGGAGCATCAGGTAATGCAACCTCTGCTGGTGCGGACGCGGCGGGAGCGACTTCCAAAGTAAGTGCATATTTACGTACTAGGCTGCCGCCAGCGCTTGAGTCGACTTGAATCAGCATGTCCAGCGCCGAGGTATTGATAGGAGCGGAAGAGAATAGCTGCACGATGGGTTTCCCGTCTGCACGCACACCTACCACTGCGCGTACCGAGTCCAGCTCAGCTGCTCGCGTCAATCCTTGTTCAGCAAACACTTCAGCAGAAGCGATGCGCGCGCTAATGCCGGTGAGCTCTTCTTCATTTGCGGGAATTAGTGCGATTTCTGCATTGAGTGGCTGCCCTTGTGCGGACAGCACGGTGATATCGCCTAGTTTGGCAGCAAGCGCTCCCGTTGAAAATAGAGCGAAACAAAGTGCCAGAAATATGTTTTTTGACGTTGAATCATGCACGATTTTATCCCTTTTCGAACTATAGTTTTCTGGCACTGTATCACTTGGAACAACCCTGAACAACTATCTTTCCAGCAAAAGTCGCAACATACGCCGCAACGGCTCCGCCGCGCCCCATAACAACTGGTCACCCACGGTAAATGCTGAGAGGTACTCAGCTCCCATATTCATCTTGCGTAACCGTCCCACAGGCACTTTCAATTTGCCGGTTACGGCAGTCGGGGTGAGCTCATTCATGCTCGCTTCGCGCTCATTCGGCACCACATGTACCCAATCATTGGCAGCGGCGATGATGGCGTTGATATCACCCAACGGCACGTCTTTTTTCAGCTTGATGGTCAGCGCCTGCGAATGACAACGCATAGCACCGATACGCACGCACAGCCCATCCACCGGTGTGGGGTTGGTTTCACGACCCAATATCTTGTTGGTTTCAGCGCTGCCTTTCCACTCTTCCTTACTCTGACCGTTGCCCAAGTCTTTGTCTATCCAGGGAATCAAACTGCCCGCGAGAGGCACACCGAAGTGTGCAACTGGGAAACTCTCATCTCGTAAAGTCCCCGCCACTTCACGGTCTATATCTAGGATTGCCACCGCTGGGTCTGCCAGCAACTCACTCGCCACGCGATGCGCCTCACCCATCTGCTGTAGCAATTCGCGCATGTTTTGTGCGCCAGCCCCAGAGGCTGCCTGATAGGTCATGGAGGTCGTCCATTCAATCAAGTTTTCGCGGAACAGGCCACCCAATGCCATCAGCATCAGCGAAACCGTGCAGTTGCCACCTATCCAGTTATTGCCCCCCTTAGCCAAAGCACTCTGGATTACGTTAAGATTGACCGGATCAAGAATAATGACTGAATCACTTTCCATTCTTAGCGTAGAAGCAGCATCTATCCAATGACCCTTCCAGCCAGCACTTCTCAATTGAGGAAACACCTCGCTGGTGTAATCGCCACCTTGGCAGGAAATAATCACGTCCATCGCCTTCAGCTCTGCGATGTCCTTGGCATCCTTCAGCGGCGGAACATCCTTGCCGATTTCCGGCGCTTTGCCACCGGTTTGCGAGGTGGTAAAAAATACTGGATCGATGAGCGCGAAATCACCCTCTTCGCGCATACGCTGCATCAGCACAGAGCCCACCATCCCGCGCCACCCAATAAAGCCAACTCTTAACATGTTTTATCCTGAGTTCAGAACTCTCTTAATAAATTTCTAATTCGTGGATTTTTGTACGGCTTCGCCAGCCTTTTCAATATCCTTACCAATGCCCTGCACGGTATTACATCCAGTCAGCACCAAAGCACAACCCAACACAACAAACATCATGATTTTATTCACGGTTTCTCCTTCTCTAATTAATCCCTAAAATTTCCATATTTCAATGGAAAATCCGTAATGGACTTTCTTACCAACGCTATCGCATCTTGCAAAAAGTCACGCTTGGCACCGTTCACACGCACCTCTTCGCCCTGAATACTGGCTTGCACTTTCAAACCAGAATCTTTAATCAGTCTGACTATCTTTTTTGCTAATTCAGAATCAATACCGTCCCTAATCTTCATCACTTGTTTCACTTTGTTACCAGAGACTTTCTGCACGTCCTGTAAATCCATCCGCTTGCTACTCTCAGGCTCTTTCTTTTCCAGCGCCGGAAACAAAATTGCTTTGATCTGATCAAGTTGAAAATCAGAATCGCCGTGCAAAGTAATCAGTTTGTCTTTTTCGTTCAACTCGACCTTAGCTGAAGTGCCTTTGAAGTCATAACGATTAACAATCTGCCGGTCAGCTACGTCTATCGCATTCTTCAGCGCGACCATATCAACTTCGGAAGTAATATCAAATGAAGGCATTATGACTCTCCATAGTTTTCAAAACCGGGGCATCATTGGCAAATCGGTTACGCCCACGTCAACCCCGCACTGGGTAAGCAATGTTGTCACCTGCCCGCGATGATGGGTTTCGTGGTTGAATAATTGCATGACCAACAGCCAGACAGGTTGAGTAAATGTCTTTTGGTACAACACGCTCGTCCAGGTCAAGTCTGAAGCAAGCCAGTCTTGCCTGACCGACTTTGACCATTGCAAAATATCGTCATCCATTCTGATCCGCGCAGCTGCCATTTCTGTAAACGATAGCTTGTCGATGGCCTCACGCTCCATGGCATAAGCCGGGTCGCCAAGAAAGCGACTCATCCAGATCGCATCTCCCCAGATCAAATGAGCCAAAGTGGCATGAATGGACTTGAAAAATGCCCCTTTGTCGGCGCGGCGCTCTTCATCAGACAACTTTGCCGATGCCTCGTACACCTTCTGGTTCATCCATAGGTTGTACTGAGCCATGGTTACCACATAGTCAAGCATACCTATTTGCTATTCAAAGTGACAAACGTAATCCAGCATTTCAGTCGTTTCTATGTCAAAACTGGAATTCCCGGGCACGGTAAATTTATCTCCCGCCTTATAAGTCGTCCAGCGCTCTTCTCCCTTGAGGCGTACTTTACATTCACCAAGGTTGATTTCCATCAATTCCGGTGCAGCGGTATTAAACGTGAGTGTGCTTGGGAAAATCACGCCCAGTGTGCTGCGCGTGCCGTTGGGCATAAGAATAGTGTGGCTGACACACTTGCCGTCAAAGTACACGTTTGCCTTCTTTTTGACGCTGACATTATCGAACTGAGCCATATTGTTCTCCCGAGTTATCTTTTTCTGTTTTTCAAATTAGCGGCAATCCGCATCCGCAAAGCGTTCAACTTGATGAATCCACCGGCATCTTTCTGATCATATGCACCCGCATCGTCTTCAAATGTAGCAATGGTGGGGTCGAACAGCGAGTCGCTCTTGCTGTCGCGCCCGACAACGATCACATTACCCTTGTAGAGTTTGACGCGCACAAAGCCATTCACACTGCCTTGCGTATGATCTATCAAGGTTTGCAGCGCAATCCTTTCCGGGCTCCACCAATATCCGTTATAAATCATGCTGGCATAGCGCGGCATCAGGTCATCCTTCAAATGCGCGACCTCTCTATCTAATGTCAGGCTTTCAATCGCCCGATGCGCTTTAAGCATAATCGTGCCGCCCGGAGTCTCATAGCAGCCGCGTGATTTCATGCCAACATAGCGGTTTTCTACCAAGTCCAACCTTCCGATGCCGTGCTTGCCACCCAGTTTATTGAGCTCTGCCAGCAACTCGTGCGGCTTCATCTTTTTGCCATTCAGCGCGACCGGGTCACCATGCACATATTCAATATCTAAATATTCAGCCGCATCCGGTGCTTTTTCAGGTGACACAGTCCAACGCCACATGGATTCCTCAGCCTCGGCGGCAGGATCTTCCAAATGGCGACCTTCATAACTGATGTGCAACAAATTGGCATCCATGGAATAAGGGCTGCCACCTTGCTTGTGTTTCATATCAATGGCAATGCCGTTTTTCTCGGCGTAAGCCATCAGCTTCTCGCGGCTAAGCAAGTCCCATTCACGCCAGGGTGCGATCACCTTGATGTTGGGGTTGAGTGCATACGCTCCAAGTTCAAAACGCACCTGGTCGTTGCCCTTGCCGGTAGCACCATGAGATATGGCATCCGCCTTGGTTTCGCGGGCAATCTCGATCAAGCGCTTGGCAATCAATGGACGGGCGATAGAGGTACCCAGCAGATACTCCCCTTCATACACCGTATTGGCACGGAACATGGGGAATACAAAATCACGCACGAACTCCTCGCGCAAATCGTCTATATAGATTTGTTTCACACCAAACTTTTTGGCTTTTTCGCGCGCCGGTTCCAACTCTTCGCCTTGTCCAATGTCGGCGGTAAAGGTCACTACTTCGCACTGGTAGACATCCGTCAGCCATTTCAGTATGACCGAAGTGTCAAGTCCTCCGGAATAGGCGAGAACCACTTTTTTAATTTCACTCATATCAAATCAATTCCAAATCATGTTTAATTTTTAAGTAGGTCGAAGGCAAACAAAAAATTGATGATAACCATCAACAACATCCCCACAACAAACAAGTTATCCGCGTAACGCTCCATTCTTTCTGTATTCCGGGTAACGCGAATTGCAGCATAAGAAAGTAAAGCGCTACCCATAAAAAACAGGCTATCAAAAGCGACTATATCGTCCAGACGCCCCGTATCTGGAACCAAGCGCATCAGGCTTATCGCCGTCATGCATATTCCCACCATCGTCGCCGAAACCGGCAATATATGGCTGGAAAGATTGCTATTCCTCATACTCGACCCAGTAACAGATACTCCATCAGCGCCTTCTGCACATGCAATCTATTTTCCGCTTCTTCCCAGACTACAGACTGTGCGCCGTCTATCACTTCAGCCGCCACTTCTTCGCCGCGATGTGCAGGCAAACAGTGCATGAATACCGCTTCTTTTTTTGCCAGCGCCATCATCTCGGCATCGACCTGCCAATGCTCAAAATCACGCAAGCGCTCCTCGTTTTCAGCCTCAAAACCCATAGAGGTCCACACGTCCGTCGTCACCAGATCAGCACCACGCGCAGCCTCCATCGGATCGGCAAACTCTTCGTAGTGGGCATGACCATACAGCCCGGCACGTTCCTGCTCGACCTCATAGCCCGGCGGCGTTGA
>JAIOOY010000061.1 GCA_021414145.1 Methylophilales bacterium
GCGTCAAAGAACAGGCTTTGCAGTTTTTCTGTGATCGGGCCACGCGTACCTTTGCCGATGGCGCGGTTATCCAACTCACGGATGGGCGTGACTTCAGCGGCGGTACCGGTAAAGAAGGCTTCATCAGCGGAATATACCTCGTCGCGGGTGATGCGCTTTTCAATGATCGTCAGGTTCAGTTCGCTCGCTAACTGGATGATCGTGTCGCGCGTGATGCCTTCCAGCGCGCTGGTCAGGTCTGGCGTGATCAGCTTGCCATTGCGCACGATGAACACGTTCTCGCCCGATCCTTCGGCAACAAAGCCGTCCACATCGAGCAGCAGCGCTTCGTCGTAACCGTCGTGTGCGGCTTCCTGATGGGCAAGGATGGAATTCATGTAATTGCCGTTGGCCTTGGCCTTGCACATGGTGATGTTCACGTGGTGGCGGGCAAATGATGAGGTCTTGACGCGGATGCCGTTTTCCAAAGCTTCCTTGCCCAGGTAAGCGCCCCATGCCCAAGCCGCCACGATGACGTGCACCGATAGGGTTTTGGCGGAGATGCCCATGGCTTCAGCCCCGTAAAACGCCATCGGGCGTAGGTAGCCGGACTCTAGTTTGTTCTCACGCACGGCTGCTTTCTGCGCTTCCATCAAGGTTTTCTTGTCGAACGGAATCTTCATGCCGAGGATGTGCGCGGAGCGCAGCAAGCGGTCGGTATGCTCTTGCAGACGGAAAATCGCCGTGCCCTTTTCTGTCTTGTAAGCACGCACACCTTCAAACACTCCCATGCCGTAGTGCAGGGTGTGGGTGAGTACGTGAGTGGTGGCATCGCGCCAAGGCACCATTTTGCCGTCATACCAAATAAGACCATCGCGGTCTGCCATAGACATCTTAAAGTTTCCTATCGAGTGAATTGCTAAAGCGTAATTGTAACCTTTGATGTCTAAATACAGGAAGCTTCCGTTGAGCCATGAGTATTGGGAGCATTCTGACGAAACCAGAAAGCTAGGAGTTTTCTTTGATGTAGCGCAAAGGAAGTCTTGTTTTCCATTTTTCGATATGCTAAATTTCGTCCACTGCGACAGTTGGTCGCAGTTTTTTTGGTTAGTGAATGTCTTGATTGAAGGGGGTAGCGCAATAACCCCCACCCGACGTTGCGCTGCTAACCAACAAATTAAAAGTGCGGTTTTTCTGCTGGGTGTAAGCTTTGCTGCCAAGTGGATGTGCCGTCGGTGGATGACAAACTATTTACAATGGGGTGGGTTTAGTTATGAATAAGAGAACCATTCTCTCTTTTTGCACAGTGTTTTTATCTTTCCTTGCTAGTAGCAGTGTGCAAGCGGAATATGCACTGAATCTTAGGGCTCCGGTAACCGAAATCGCTACTCAGATTTACGATTTGCACATGCTGATCATGTATGTGTGTATCGCAATCTTTATCGTAGTGTTCAGTATCATGTTTTATTCGCTGTACAAGCATCGCAAGTCAGCGGGTCATAAGGCAGTTCAGTTCCATGAGCATCATATGCTCGAAGTGGTGTGGACTATCATCCCTGCGCTGATTTTGATTGGCATGGCAGTTCCCGCAACCAAAACCATCCTCGCCATGAAAGACACCCGCGAAGCCGATATGACCATCAAGGCTACCGGGCATCAATGGAAATGGGAATATGAGTATTTAGGCAAAGATGTGCGTTTCATCAGCACGCTGGCCACTCCACAAGAACAAATTCATAACACAGCACCAAAAGGCGAACACTATTTGCTGGAAGTTGATAATCCTGTAGTAGTGCCTGTCGGCAAAAAAGTACGTGTGTTGCTGACCGCTCAAGACGTGATTCACGCTTGGTGGGTGCCATCATTCGGTGTCAAGCAAGATGCCATCCCCGGTTTCATTAAGGAAACTTGGTTCAGGGTGGAAAAAGAAGGTACTTATCGCGGTCAATGTGCCGAGCTTTGCGGTAAGGATCACGGATTTATGCCTATCGTGGTAGAGGCCGTTTCTGAAGAAAAATACAATGAGTGGATTGCCTCTAAGAAGGCTGCTGCTGCTGAAGCCGCCGCTAGTGGCGACAAGGAATGGAGCAAGGATGACCTGATTGCGAATGGTAAAACGGTATATGAGAAGAACTGTGCAGCTTGTCACCAAGCTAATGGCGCAGGCTTGCCACCAGCATTCCCGGCGTTGACTGGAAGCAAGATTGCTAATGGTCCGATTGCTGACCATCTGCATATTGTGCTGAACGGTAAGAATGTGATGCCACATTGGAAGGAGTTGTTGAACGATGTGGAGATTGCTTCTGTCGTTACCTATGAGCGTAACGGGCTTGGTAATTCGGTCGGTGACGTGCTGCAACCAGCTCAGGTCAAGGCTGCACGCTAAGACATTTACTATTAGATTTGAACACGCTGTAGTTTTAAGGAGAAATTGATGAGTACCGCAACCGCAAAACACGACGACCACGGACACGATAGCCATGGTCACCCTACGGGGCTAATGCGTTGGGTTAAATCCACCAACCATAAAGACATTGGCACCATGTATCTTTGGTTCAGCTTCACCATGTTCTTGTTCGCAGGTGCAATGGCTATGGGTATTCGTGCTGAACTGTTTCAGCCCGGGTTACAGTTTTTTCAACCACAAGTGTTCAATCAGCTCACCACCTTGCATGGTCTGATTATGATCTTCGGTGCCATCATGCCGGCCTTTGTGGGCTTTGCTAACTGGCAGGTGCCGTTGATGATAGGCGCACCGGATATGGCCTTTCCACGGCTCAATAATATGAGTTTCTGGTTGCTGATCCCTGCGGCACTGTTGTTGGTGGCCTCGATTTTTGTTCCCGGTGGAGCGGTTGCCGGTGGCTGGACGATGTATCCGCCGCTTGCGATTCAAGGTGGTTTGTCCATGGATATGAGCATTTTTGCGCTACATATTCTGGGTGTGTCATCGATTGTCGGCTCCATCAACATCATAACCACCATCTTTAACATGCGTGCTCCTGGCATGACCTTGATGAAAATGCCAATGTTTGTATGGACATGGCTCATCACCGCTTATCTGTTGATTGCGGCGATGCCGGTGTTGGCTGGTGCATTGACCATGATGATTACTGATCGTCACTTCGGCACTCACTTCTTCAATGCTGCCGGTGGCGGTGACCCTGTGTTGTTCCAGCACGTGTTCTGGTTCTTCGGACACCCAGAGGTTTACATCATGATTCTGCCGGCTTTCGGCATTCTGTCCACCATAATCCCCACCTTCTCACGCAAGCCATTGTTTGGCTATGCTTCCATGGTGTACGCGACAACGGCGATTGCAGTACTGTCCTTCGTCGTATGGGCACATCATATGTTCACCACCGGTATGCCAGTCGCAGGTCAGCTGTTCTTTATGTACAGCACTATGCTGATTTCCGTGCCTACCGGCGTGAAAGTGTTTAACTGGGTAGCTACCATGTGGAAGGGATCCATGACCTTTGAAACCCCAATGTTGTTTGCTGTGGCTGTGGTATTCCTGTTTACCATCGGCGGCCTTAGCGGCTTGGTGTGCGCGATTTTACCAGTGGATATTCAGGTGCAAGATACCTATTACGTGGTAGCACACTTCCACTATGTGCTGTTCTCCGGCGCTGCAATGTCTATCATGGGTGGCGTGTATTACTGGCTACCAAAATGGACTGGTCATATGTATGACGAGACCTTGGGTAAATGGCATTTCTGGTTGACCACGATTGCTTTCAACGTCACCTTCTTCCCGATGCACTTCACAGGATTAGCTGGTATGCCACGTCGTATCCCTGACTATTCACAACAGTTCGCCGAGTTCAATATGATCTCCTCATATGGTGCATTCGCTCTGGGACTAAGCCAACTGCTGTTCCTGTATGTGGTGATTAAGTGCATCAAGGGCGGTGCAAAAGCGCCAGCTAGCCCATGGGAAGGCGCACATGGTTTGGAGTGGACTGTGCCATCACCTGCACCGTTCCATACTTTTGAAACACCGCCAGTTGTGAAGTAGGCTTAAGCAAATCTAATTAGGAGCGAACATGAGTCAGAGTACAAAAAATTATTATCTGCCAGGCCCATCCTTTTGGCCGCTGATAGCTTCAATCGCCTTGTTTTTGATATTTGGCGGTTTTGCTTTAGCCTTAAACCAGATTGGTTCAGGTAAACCGTTGATGATTGCTGGCGTGCTGGTTTTTGTCTACTTGCTGCATGGCTGGTTTGGTGAGGTTATCAAGGAAAGTGTTAGCAAAGTTTATAACAAGCAAGTTGATCTCTCTTTTCGCTGGGGTATGGGCTGGTTCATCTTCTCCGAAGTCATGTTCTTCTTCGGTTTCTTCGGTGCCTTGTTCTACGCACGTAACGTGTCTTTGCACTGGATAGCTGATGCCCAATTGCTGTGGCCGGGATTTGTGGCATCTTGGCCTAGCGCTGGCCCTAAACTAGTGTTAGAAGGTTCTATTGGACCTTGGGGTCTGCCAGCGATTAATACTTTATTGCTGCTAACATCTGGTGCAACCCTGACTTGGGCACACTGGGGTTTGATGAAAAACAATCGTAATCAACTTACCATAGGTTTAGTTTTAACCATTCTGCTGGGCTTTGCCTTCGTCTTGCTTCAAGCACACGAGTATGGGGAAAATGTCTTCACTATCAAATCCGGAATCTACGGTGCCACCTTCTATATGTTGACAGGTTTCCACGGTCTGCATGTGACCATGGGCGCTATCATGTTGACCATCATTCTGCTACGTGTAAGGAGTGGCCATTTTGATGCGCACAACCACTTTGGTTTTGAAGCGGTGGCTTGGTACTGGCACTTTGTGGACGTGGTGTGGTTGTTCCTGTTCATATTCGTTTATTGGTTATAGATATTAGTTAGATTCACCTAACGCCACAGGGTGCATCCTGTGGCGTTTTGTTTTTAAGCTTCCGAATCGGGGGGTTATGACCTTATCTGTAGTAAACGCCGGCGCTAGTTACAAAGCCATCTCAAAGCCTAATAGCTCATTGAGCTCCTCTGGTAAGATCAGGGTGGTATTGTTGTTGACGGTGATTCCATGTTGCATTGCAGTTGGTTTTGCATGGTTAGGCGCGTGGTTGGTGTTACCTTTTGTGGGGTTGGAAATTTTTGCGCTAGGGTTTGCGTTTTATCACGTCAACAGCCACACAGAGGACTATGAAAGTATTTGCATAGACGGTGACAGCCTAGTGGTAGAGCGGCGCACTAGGCAACAGTTTAGTCAATTTGTGCTCAGTCCTTATTGGGCAAAACTGGTTCGACATGAATTGCCGAACGGGGAATTGCGTTTAGGCCTACTTTCACACGGTAAGGAATTTGAAATTGGGCGTTATTTAACTAAAAAACAACGTGAACTTTTGGCGGGACAGATATACAAACGTATCGGTACGCCATATAAATAGAGAAAATTATGGAACAAGACAATCAGAAAAAACGCCGTAGAAATTTGCTGGTAGGTTGGTCAATAGGGATATTGGCGGTAGCTTTGTACTTCATTTCTATCTTCTACGGCATGGGTAAATGAAGTTACAAGAAGTCGCTTTAAATAAACGTTTAGCTTGGAAGTTGAGTCTGATTGTGCTCGCAGGCTTATTGTTCGGGTTCGCCATCGCGCCTATTTATGACGTGATGTGTAAAAAATTCGCCTTGAATGGTAGGGCGGATAGCAGTGCCACCTTGATGGCTAGTGGACAAAAAATAGACAAAGCGCGTTGGGTCACGGTTATTTTTACTGGAAATACCATGCCCGGCTTGGACTGGAGCTTTCATCCAAAGCAAGAAACTATGCGCGTACATCCTGGCGAAATGAATCTCACCACTTATGTGGCCAAAAATAATGGAGAGGCAGGGGTAATGGGGGTTGCAGTGCCTAGTGTCACGCCAGAATTGGCCGCGCTCTACTTCAAAAAAATTGAATGTTTTTGTTTTAAGCAACAAACTCTGAAAGCTGGTGAAAGTAGAGAAATGCCGGTGTTGTTCTACGTTAAGACTGATTTGCCTGAGGATGTAAATACCGTGACTTTGTCATATGCGTTCTTCAATGGTACGGCCAATAACGTAAAGCTGAGAGCGACCAACTAGAGCGGCGTGGGGTTAGGATGACCGATGACACCGAGATAAAAGCCTAACATCAGCAACAGGAATAACCCCAGAGACAAGGAAATGCGCCAAGTAAGGGCTTTGACTGTTTTTTCGCTGTTGTCGCCCTTCATCAAGTAGTACAAAGCGGAAAATAGGCTGCCAGCGATGAGCAGCAGCATGATAACAATGAGAAGTTTAACCATGACCAATCCTAGTTGGGCGTATGCAGATGATTATGCGGGGTCAGTCGCCAGATTGCAATCCACAATATGAAGGTGATGTTTCGCCCTAGTCTGTTCATGACTGTCGCAATGTTGTTAACAGCTACGCTGTGCATCAAAGCAGGGTTATGGCAATACGGCAAGGCGCAGGCCAAACAGGCTTTACAAGCGCAGCTCGAACTAAGTCTGAAGCAAGCACCGGTAGCACTCCCACAGAAGATTGTGGATGTAGAGCCTTGGCGCTATCGTCGCGTCAAGTTCGCCGGTATTTACCAGCCGCACTACCAAATTTTGCTCGATAATCAGGTGGAAAACACTATGGTTGGTTACCATGTGTTGACCCCGATGCAAGTGGAAGGTGGCGCGGTAGTATTAGTGAATCGTGGTTGGATTCAAGGTTCGCCTGATAGACGCGTGCCAGTGGTGGACACTCCCTCAGGCAGGCAAGAGGTAGAGGGCGACATTATGTTCCCATCAGCAAAGTTTTTCGCGCTGGAAACGCCACCGACTAAAGATGAAAACTGGCAGCCGGTTTGGCAAAATCTGGATATGATTCGTTATCTCAAAGCCGTGCCGTTTGCGGTGCAGCCTTTTGTAGTGCGCTTGGATGCTAAAAGTGAGGCGGGAGGATTCGTGCGAAACTGGCCGCCACCGGGCAATAACATCGCCATGCACTTGGGATATGCTTACCAATGGTTTGGTTTCGCGCTGACCTTGTTAGTAATTTATATTGTATTGAATGTTAAGAAAGTGGAGTCTTGAAATGCAGTCTAGTCAGTCCAGTTCAGGTAGAAAAACCCTGCTCATTCTTGCGGTGGTATTTTTGATGCCCTTCACCTTGGCCGCCACCCTTCATTTAGTGGGCTGGAGAGCAAATGTTCATAGTTATGGTGAGTTGGTGCAGCCGCCTCAGGGCTTACAATTCCGTAATCTACAGGATGTTCAAGGTAAACCATTCAGCGTTAAACAATGGACGAAGAAGTGGACCATAGTGATGGTGGCGAACGAATGTGAAGCCACTTGCCAATCACAACAGCAATTGCTGCAGAATCTGCGTATTTCCTTAAATAAAGACGCGGATCGTGTTCAGCAAGTTTTGCTGCTCACCGCTGACAACAAAAATATTCCATCGTTGCAGGTTACCGTGCTGATGGGTACTGATGTGGCAGAGTTTTCCAGTCAATTTAAAGTCGCAGGCCAGACTACGCCAGAAGCGGGGCGTGTCTATCTGGTGGATCCATTGGGAAACTTGATGATGAGTTATGCGCCGGGTTTCGAACCTAAAGGTTTGCGCCATGACTTGGAGCGTCTATTAAAGAATTCATGGTCGGGTTAAGAATATGTATAAGAAACTAATTTTAGCCGCCGCTGTGCTGGCTTTGTGTGTAGTGGTGTTGGGTGCTTATGTGCGCTTATCGGATGCCGGATTAGGCTGTCCGGATTGGCCGGGATGCTATGGTCATATTACTGTGCCGCACAGCAGTGTCGCTGAGACTGCTTTTCCAGACAAGCCATTGGAGACACACAAGGCGTGGAAAGAAATGGCGCATCGGTATTTCGCCGGCACTTTGGGTTTGTTGATTTTGGCGATTTTCGTGAGTGCTTGGCGTAATCGCCACGTAGCCTCTCCTGTATTACCGAGCGCCTTGCTGATATTGGTGATATTCCAAGCGGCACTGGGCATGTGGACAGTGACCTTACTATTGAAGCCGGTGATTGTGAGTTTACATTTGATTGGAGGCATGGCTACGTTGGGTTTGTTGACCTGGCTCAGCAGCCGTCGTTTGGCAACGGTTTTTCATCCTACCATACGACCTTGGGCGCTGTTGGCGCTGCTGGTGTTGGCCTGTCAGATTATATTGGGCGGCTGGACTAGTACCAATTATGCTGCGCTGGCTTGCCCTGATTTTCCCGTATGCCAAGGCATGATGTTGCCACCAACTGATTTTGCCAATGCTTTTCATCTCGTACGAGAGTTGGGCGTGAATGCCGATGGTAGCCAGCTTTCACTGGCCTCGCTCACCGCTATTCACCTCATGCACAGACTGGGAGCGCTGATTACTTTCCTCTATCTGGGTTGGTTTGGTAGTAAATTACTGAAAATATCAGGCTTGGTGATTTGGGGGCGAGTGCTATTGGGTGCACTGTTGGTGCAGATTGCTTTAGGCATTAGTAATGTGGTGTTTAGCCTGCCTTTAGCTGTGGCCGTGGGGCATAATGCGGGTGCAGCGATACTCTTGGTGACCCTAGTAGTGATAAACTCGAAATTGATACGTAAAGACGGATTTGCATGATGACCACAGCCACTAAGCTCATGAGCCAACAAAGTTTCGGTGATAGTTGCCGTAATTTCTTGACCATGTGCAAACCGCGTGTGACCGGCTTGATTGTTTTCACCGCCGTGATAGGCATGTTCCTCGCTACGCCGGGCATGGTGCCGTTGAATATCTTGCTCGCTGCCTCGCTGGGTATAGGATTGGCCTCTGGTGCGGCTGCTGCTTTTAATTGCTTAATCGAGCAAAAGATTGATGCGCGCATGGCACGCACTCGTGCGCGACCACTGCCTACGGGGCAAGTCACTTCTGCCCAAACCGTGGTATTCGCCAGCGTTGCCGGCTTGAGTGGCTTAGGCATCTTGTATGCCTTCGTCAACCCGCTCACCATGTGGCTGACTTTGGCTACCTTTGTGGGCTACTCAATCATCTACACCGTATTCCTCAAGCCTGCCACGCCCATGAATATCGTAATCGGTGGCCTGTCCGGTGCTATGCCCCCCGCACTGGGTTGGGCGGCGGTGACCGGTACGGTGTCACCGGAAGCGTGGATTTTGGTATTGATTATTTTCGCTTGGACCCCCCCGCATTTTTGGGCGCTGGCCCTGTATCGCCGCGAAGAATACGCAGCGTCAGGCTTACCTATGCTGCCGGTAACCCATGGCGAGGAATACACACGCCTGCAAATTCTGCTCTATACCATCATCCTGGTCGCGGTGACCTTACTGCCGCTGGCGTTGGGGATGAGTGGCTGGATTTTTGTGGCAGGCTCTGCAGTGCTCAACACCATGTTCATGCGCTACGCGATCGCCATCTATCGTGGGTATAGCGACGAGCTGGCCAAGCGCACCTTCCGTTTTTCCATCTGGTATTTGATGTGGATTTTCGCCGCTTTGCTCGTAGACCACTACTTTTATTTTGCTATCTGATGATGCGCCGCGCCCTATTGTTGTTCTTGTTATTGGGTTTGTCCGCATGCTCTAACAGCCAATCCCCTGACGCCTCTCAGTTCGTCGGTTCGGATATGACCGATGTCACGCTTAGCAGCGATTTCGTGCTGCCAGACCACAATGGTACGCCACGTAAGCTGGCAGATTTCCACGGCAAAGTGGTGGCCTTATTTTTTGGGTATACTCATTGCCCGGATGTGTGTCCCACTACCATGACCGACTTGGCAGGAGCACTCAAGCTCATGGGAGAAAAGGCTAACGACGTGCAAGTGCTTTTTATTTCGCTAGATCCGGAGCGTGATAGCGCCGAAGTGCTGAAGAAATTCGTCCCCTCGTTCAATCCCACTTTTTTAGGTCTGAGCGGCGACTCGGCGCAAACCATCAAGGTCACGCAGGATTTCAAAGTGTATTTCGCCAAACAGGAATCCAACTCCAAGGCAGGATATACCATAGACCACAGTTCCGGCGTGTACGTGTTTGATAAAAAAGGTGTATTACGTGTCATCATGAAAAGTGGGCAAAGCCAAAAAGAAATAGCCCATGATTTGAGTTTATTGCTCTAATTTTTCCACAAGCAGTAACCATGTCCCAATTCCTCACCGCAGCACTATATAAATTTGTCACATTACCCGACTTCGTAGTGCTTAAAGCACCGCTGCTGGCGTGTTGCGAGGCGAATCATGTCAAAGGCACAATTTTATTGGCGGAAGAGGGTATCAACGGTACTATCTCCGGCTTGCCAGCGAATATCAATGCGGTACTTGCCTATCTGCGTAGTGACCCACGCTTGAGCGATTTGGTGCATAAGGAATCTTACGCATACAAACTGCCTTTCTACCGCATGAAGGTACGGCTGAAGAAGGAGATCGTCACCATGGGTGTGCCCGAAGTGAAACCCAGCGAGATGGCAGGTGAGTACGTAAAACCTGAAGATTGGAACGCGCTGATTAGCGACCCGGATGTAATCCTAGTGGATACACGCAACGACTATGAGGTTGCTATTGGTACCTTCAAAGGTGCCATCAACCCGAAAACTACCAATTTCAGAGAGTTGCCAACGTGGGTAAAAAACACTCCGGAAATTCGCCAAAAACCCAAAGTGGCGATGTTCTGTACCGGTGGTATCCGCTGCGAGAAATCTACCGCTTATCTACGAAGTGAGGGTTTTGAGCAGGTATATCACTTGCAGGGTGGAATCTTGAAGTATCTGGAAACCATACCCAAGGAAGAGTCGTTATGGGAAGGGGAGTGCTTTGTATTCGATGAGCGCGTCTCTGTGGATCACGATCTCAAACCCGGTACTTTCCAGATGTGTCGTGCATGCAGGCATCCTTTGGGGACTGAGGATTTAGCTTCAGAGTTCTACGAGTTGGGTGTGAGCTGCCCACACTGCTATGACAAAAAAACCGAAGAAGAAAAAAAGGCCTACGCTGAGCGACAGAGGCAAGTGGAACTGGCTGAAAGACGCCAGCAGATGCATATTGGCGCGAAGTTTGAAACTAAGTAGGTTTAGGCTGGAGTTGCTTCGTTTAAGCTAGGATTTCAGCAGTTCGCAGCTTTTTCTATTCACCCATATCATGTTGCGGTAGCTACCCGTTACATCGCTTATAGCTTTCAGCGGATCGTAGGCAATTTCCTGCGAAATCATCTCGAATTTATCTTCCAAGAATGCTTTGTAGTGTGCCATAACGACCGGTTCAACGGCACCATAATCATTCTCGTTGATCTTTTTTGGGATGCCTGTGGTTGATTGTAAAAGATACATGGCTTGAGCATGGGGAATAACAAATTTCAGGTAGTTTTCTACGATGTTTGGCTCCATCTCTTGAAAGCTGGCGGTATTCACAAACAACACACGACCTTGAGGTTTGATGTGTTCGACTTGCCAATTTCCCAAGACTGCAAACTTTCCCTGTGGGACTTCAATGTTTTTACTGTCTCGAAGGTCGCTGTAGTTGAGAATCGCATCATCGCCAAAAACGCCTTTTAGGTACTGGTGACAAATATAAGATTGTGGGGAAATCTCCAGCAAATAAAAACTCAAATGCGGATGAGCTTTCTTGAGGACTTCAGCAAACTTGCCAGCACCAGCACCAATTTCAATGATGGTATCAACCTTGTTAAAGTCTATGAATTGGCAGCAATAGGCATAACGCATGTAGTAGCGTAAAAATATCTCGGTGTAGTTTTTCCCCCATACAGAGAATGCATAGGCAGGGGTTCCAGCCATTGAGATTTCGAGATTTTCCAAGGGCGTCGCGCCATTGACCCGGCCGTAGAGGGAGGTGAGGCGAAAGGCTGATTCGCAGAGATCAAGGAGCGAAATGCCAAATGGCAATCCGGGGTATTGTGGGATTTGTTGCCATCGATTTAATAAGGAACTAAAAGCGTTGACCAGATCAGGTGATAGATCAGCGGTCTTGTTGATAACGTCTATTGCATAGTACATTGGAGGGGGATCGGTTGCCCCAAAACCTTGTAAAGGCAGGCAGCCTGTTTTCGATCTCAGGTCGTGCAAGCCGTTTTCACGTAAGAATTGGATGGTGAAATTGGCCTCGCGCTCCCAGCATGCGCTAGCATGATAAATTAATGGCGCGGAGATCTGATCTTGAATCATTTGCTCCAGCAGTTCTGGAGCATCTTGTAGTTGTTGTGTCATGCCAGATGGCTTAAAAGCCTATTCCTCCAGTCCGTATAACAGGGTCAATTGTGGCTGCACATATTCCATAGGTTTTCGCTTGAAGCCGCTCTTGGCGAACTGATGCCAACGCCCTGCCACGTAACAAAGCAATAAATTGGCTTGAGCTTCTGGATCCAATTTGCGCTTGCTTTGAGTCTCAGCGATGCGTAAGGACTGTTTCAGCGTGGATTCCACACGATCAAACAGTTGGTTGATTCTTAGTTGTAATTTAGGGTCTTCATTCACTAGTGCGTCGCCAATCAATACGCGTGTCATCCCCGGATTTTTCTCCGCGAACAACAGCAATATGGTGATGATACGACGCACTTGCTTGAGGCCTTCTGTTTCCTCTGTGGTGATTTTGTTGATTAAGGTAAACAGCGATTGCTCAATGAATTCAATCAAGCCTTCAAACATCTGCGCTTTGCCAGAAAAGTGCCGATATAGTGCGGCCTCGCTTACATCCAGCTTGGCGGCCAGCCCGGCAGTAGTGATTTTTTCATGCTTGGGGGTCTCCAGCATTTTTGCTAGTGTTTGAAGAATTTGTTGTTTACGTTCACCGGGTTTTGTTGCCATGATTTCAGTCCTTATCCTTAAAGTTTATTTGGCACGTATTAGCGTGCCTACACCTTCATCCGTCAATACTTCCAGCAACAACGCATGCTCCACTCTGCCGTCAATAATATGCACCGATTTTACGCCGCTCCGCGCAGCATCCAGCGCCGAGCTGATCTTGGGTAACATACCGCCAGAGAGTGTCCCATCCGCAAACAAGCCATCTATCTCCTTGGCCGTTAAACCGGTCAAAAGCTTGCCAGATTTATCCAATACGCCGGGGGTGTTGGTGAGCAGAACCAACTTTTCCGCCCCCAAAATTTCTGCCAGCTTGCCTGCCACTACGTCGGCGTTGATGTTGTAGGTCTCACCATCAACTCCTACGCCTATGGGGGCGATTACAGGGATAAAGTCGCCTGTATCCAAAAACTCAATCAAGCTTGGGTCTATACCCGTAATGTCACCAACCTGGCCAATATCTATCATCTCGCCGGGATTTGTGTTGCTTTCAATCAGCAGTTTTTTCGCGCGAATAAAGTTGCCGTCCTGCCCGGTTAATCCGACCGCTTTACCGCCATGCCGGTTAATGAGATTGACGATTTCTTTATTGACTTGCCCGCCCAGCACCATCTCCACCACATCCATGGTCTCTTCATCGGTGACACGCATACCCTGAACGAACTCACCTTTCTTGCCGAGTTTATCCAGCAGCTCGTTGATCTGCGGGCCGCCACCGTGAACCACGACTGGGTTCATCCCAACCAGTTTCAGCAACACAACGTCACGTGCGAAGCTGTCTTTCAGCTTCTCATCGGTCATGGCGTTTCCACCATATTTGATGACAATGGTCTTATCGAAGAACTTTTTGATATAAGGCAGTGCCTCGGCCAGTGTCTGTGCCTTTTGCGCTGCGGTGGTGTCTGTAAGCATTGGCTTTCTCTGAGAGCTAGTTAGTTAGCGGACATTTTACTCGAATGCGTGGTTCTGGTGTCATGTGCATCAAGAGATTGCATGCGAAACTGGGGCAATATAGAGTGTGCTTTGTTAAGATTGAGTCATCGCGAATCAGGGAGCCGCTATGCTGAGTGATATAGAGATTTCGCAACAAACTTCCATCAAGAAAATAACTGAGGTTGCCAAAACACTTAGAATCAATGCTGAGGGCTTAATTCCTTATGGGCATTACAAAGCCAAAATCGATTTGGCCTCGCTTAATCTAACTAATAAGCCGGATGGCAAGCTGATACTGGTTACCGCCATTTCACCAACTCCGCCCGGGGAGGGTAAGACGACCACTACCGTGGGGCTGGGCGATGCATTGAATCACATCGGCAAGCAAGCAGCCATCTGCCTGCGTGAACCCTCAATGGGCCCAGTGTTCGGCATGAAGGGTGGGGCAACTGGCGGCGGCTATGCGCAAGTGGTGCCGATGGAAGACATCAACCTGCACTTTACTGGCGATTTCTCTGCCATCGCGCTTGCACATAATCTTTTGTCAGCATTAATAGACAACCATATCCACCAAGGCAACGCATTGGGGATAGACCCTCGCCAGATTACCTGGAAACGGGTGATGGATATGAATGACCGTGCACTGCGACAAATTGTGGTGGGGCTAGGTGGTAAGGTAAATGGACAAACCCGCGAAGATGGTTTTGATATTGTCGTGGCTTCGGAGGTCATGGCCATCTTTTGCTTGTCAAATTCACTCAAAGATCTGAAGCAACGCTTAGGTAATATTGTTATTGGATATGGGTTTGACGGTCATGCAATCCATGCTCGTGAACTCAAGGCGCACGGGGCAATGGCAGTGCTGCTGAAAGATGCCATCAAGCCGAATCTGGTACAAAGCTTGGAGGGAACGCCAGCGCTCATTCATGGCGGCCCATTTGCCAATATCGCGCACGGTTGTAATTCTGTGATTGCCACAAAATTGGCGCTCAAACTTGCGGATTATGTAGTGACCGAGGCAGGATTTGGTGCTGACTTGGGTGCTGAAAAATTCATAGACATCAAATGTCGCAAATCCGGTCTGCAACCAGCAGTGTGCGTCATTGTGGCGACTGTGCGAGCGCTCAAGTATCACGGTGGAGTAGAGGTTAGAGATTTGACACCGGAGAATCTCGTCGCAATCAAAGCGGGCCTCGTCAACCTAGAAAAACATGTGGAGAACATCACGCAGCATTACAACTTGCCCTGCGTGGTGGCGATTAATCGCTTCACTACGGACACGGAATCTGAAATCGCGCTCATCGAGGCCAGTATGGGTAAGCGTGGAGTAAAGGTAATATTGGCAGAACATTGGGCTAAAGGCGGTGCTGGTGCTGCGAATTTAGCGCATGAGGTCGTTCGGTTAGCCGAATCAACCATCTCAAGTATGCATTTCGTCTATGAAGATGCCGACCCCTTGTGGGAAAAGATGCGCAAGGTCGCGACCAAAATCTACGGAGCCGCTGATATCATCGCTTCGCGCCGCATTCGTGCATTAATCGATGAGTTGCAAAATGACTATGGTCATTATCCTATCTGCGTGGCCAAGACGCAGTCATCGTTTTCAACTGATGCCACGCTCAAAGGTGCACCCAAAGGACATACAGTGACGATACGAGAAGTACGTTTGTGTGCCGGGGCAGAGTTTATCGTGATGTTATGCGACGACATCATGACCATGCCTGGACTTCCTAAAGACCCTTGCGCTACACGTATTGATATCGATGATGATGGAGTAGTTTCCGGCTTGTACTGATGACTGGACTGCCATCTTCCTTTCTCAAGGCTTTGCGCAACACGCTTGCAAGCGATGGTCTATTGACTGCGGCTGAACAAATGGTGGCCTATGAGAGTGATGGGCTTTCGGCTTACAGACAGATTCCCGCCGCGGTCGTTTTACCGCAAAATGAAGAGCAGATATCCAAGATACTGCGGCTTTGTCATCAATTTCAGGTGCCGGTGGTGGCGCGCGGCCATGGCACCGGATTGTCTGGCGGGGCATTGCCCATCCCCAATGCCTTGTTGTTGTCTCTGGCCAAGCTCAACAAAATTATTTCTGTAGACCCTCTTGCTAGAACTGCCAAGGTTCAACCTGGGGTACGCAACCTTGCCATTTCTCAAGCCGCTGCAACGCATGGTTTGTACTACGCACCTGATCCCTCTTCTCAGATCGCCTGCAGTATAGGTGGAAATGTAGCGGAGAACTCAGGAGGCATCCATTGCCTGAAATACGGGTTGACTGTACATAACGTTCTGGAAGTACGCATCATTACCATGGATGGCGAACCGCTCACTCTCGGCAGTCAGGCACTGGATACTCCGGGCTACGATATGCTCGCGTTAATCAATGGTTCTGAAGGAATGCTGGGGGTGATTACAGAGATCACAGTGCGTCTTCTACCTAAACCAGAACGAGCGCAAGTGATGCTGGCAGCCTTCGACAATGTGGAAAAGGCCGGTCAGGCTGTAGGTGAAATTATTGCTGCTGGCATCATTCCTGCAGGGCTGGAGATGATGGACAAGTTGGCGATACGGGCAGCAGAAGCCTATGTACATGCTGGCTACCCTGATAACGCCGAAGCTTTGCTACTAATAGAAATTGACGGAGTAAATGAAGAGGTATCGGACGGTATCCGTGTGGTACATGATGTGGTGCAGCGCTGCGGTGCAATAGAGATACGCACTGCCACGGATGATGAGGAGCGCGCTACTCTGTGGGCGGGCCGCAAGGCTGCTTTTCCTGCAGTGGGGCGCATCTCGCCCGATTACTACTGTATGGATGGCACTATCCCGCGCAGTAAGCTCCCTGAAGTTTTGCGTCGTATAGCAGAGCTTTCCAAGGAATACGGCCTCCGCGTGGCGAATGTATTTCACGCGGGGGATGGCAATCTACATCCACTGATTTTGTACGATGCTAACAAGGCGGGCGAGCTGGCAAAAACAGAAGAAATGGGGGGTAAAATTTTAGAGTTGTGCATCGCTGTGGGTGGCACGATTACTGGAGAGCATGGTGTGGGGGTAGAAAAAATCAACCAGATGTGCGCTCAGTTTGCTACGCCGGAATTGGAGATATTCCATGCGCTGAAAGCCGCGTTTGATCCCTTGGGTTTACTCAATCCCGGCAAAGCCGTGCCTAGTCTCTATCGCTGCGCCGAGCTGGGAGCGATGCATGTGCATCATGGGCAGTTGCCGCACCCTGAGTTACCGAGGTTTTGATGGACATTGCTGCTCAAATTCAACAAGCCATCGCCGAGAAACAAACGCTGACCATACGCGGCAGCGGTAGCAAAGCGTTTTACGGTAATGTTCCCACAGGAGAGGTGCTTTCTACACAAGGTTTGACTGGGATTGTGGCCTACGACCCACGAGAACTTACCATAACTGCGCGGGCTGGTACTACGCTCAAAGAAATTGAAGCGACACTTGCGGCAAATAAGCAAATGCTACCGTTTGAGCCGCCGCATTTTGGCGATGGAGCAACATTGGGGGGCTGTGTCGCTACGGGCCTTGGTGGGCCTCGTCGGCCCTATGCGGGTGCGGTGCGGGATGCGGTGTTAGGAGTTGAGTTGATTGACGGGCGCGGTCAGTGTTTGCACTTTGGCGGGCGGGTGATTAAGAATGTGGCGGGTTATGACGTGTCGCGTTTGGTGGTGGGGTCACTGGGCATCTTGGGCGTATTGACTGAGGTCACGATTAAACTGTTGCCCCAGCCCTCTTGTGAGCGCACGCTTTCGCTGGAGATTAATGAATTAAAGGCTATTGAAATCATGAATCAATGGGCGGCTAGGCCATTACCATTGTCAGCGACTGCGTGGTTAACCGGGAGTTTGGTGGTAAGACTTTCCGGTGCCGAGAGTGCGGTCAATGCTGCGATTGTGAAGTTAGGTGGAGAAAAGATTGCCGATGGCGCTGGTTTTTGGGCTGCGCTCAGAGAACAAACTTTGCCGGAGTTTGGAATGTCGCCGCTGTGGCGACTCAGTGTGCCCTCCACTACACCGCCAATAGCGGGAACAAGCTGTGTCGAATGGGGAGGTGCCGTGCGTTGGGTGGTGGATAGCAGCGATGCACCGAGACATCAGGCAGTATCGGCGGGTGGGCATGCCACTTTGTTCCGTGGGATCGGTTACCCGGCTTTTGCGTCTCTGTCTGCACCGATGAAAGCGTTACACCTACGCATCCGCCAGATTTTTGACCCGCACGGTGTGTTTGATAGTGCTAGGCTGAATCCATAAATAATGCAAACCCAACTTTCCCCTGAATTTATCAACACTGCGCAAGGCAAGGAGGCCGATGCGATCTTGCGTAAATGCGTGCATTGCGGTTTTTGCAATGCCACTTGTCCGACTTATCAGGTCAAAGGCGATGAACTGGATGGTCCGCGTGGTCGTATCTACTTGATTAAACAGATGCTGGAAGGCGCACCCAGCGGTGGCAGTACCCACACCCATCTGGATCGCTGCCTGACTTGCCGGAGCTGTGAAACGACTTGTCCTTCGGGTGTGGAATACGGTGAATTGCTGGAAATCGGTCGTGAAATGGCTGATAGCACAATCAGGCGCCCATTGCGCCATCAGTTGAGTAGATGGATGTTGCGCAAGGTGCTGACACAGCCCAAGCTTTTTTCAGTGATGTTAAAAGCTGCGCGCTGGGTCAAGCCAGTTTTATCCAAAACGCTCCAAGACAAAATTCCCGCGCAACAGCAAGTTCAGCCTTGGCCTACCATCCAACATCCACGCCAGATGTTGATATTAGAAGGTTGCGTACAACCCCAGCTTGCCCCCAACATCAACGCCACTGCTGCAAAGGTGCTGGATAAATTAGGCATCAGCTTGATTCGTGCGGAGAAGGCAGGCTGCTGTGGCGCACTTCCCCAGCACTTGTCTGTGCCAGAACATGCCATGAAGATGATGCGACAAAACATAGACTCATGGTGGCCGTATATTGAAGCCGGTGCAGAAGCGATTGTGATGACGGCGAGTGGCTGTGGGGTACAGGTCAAAGACTATGGTCGCCTGCTCAAAGACGATGTGGCCTACGCGGCAAGAGCCGCGAGTGTCGCAGCCTTGACCAAAGACATTGCAGAAGTTTTGCTCCATGAAAACCTGTCAAACATCACTAGTGTCCCGCGCAAAATCGCTTACCATCCGCCATGCACCTTGCAGCATGGGCAAAAATTACCGGGTTTGGTCGAGGGGATACTAGTCAAACTGGGACATCAGTTAACGAAAGTCGAAGATGCTCATCTGTGCTGCGGTTCGGCGGGGACTTATTCCTTACTGCAAAACAAGATTGCGGGGGAATTGCGAACCAATAAGCTGGTGGCGCTGAATGCTGGAGAACCGGAGTTGATTGCTACTGCGAATATTGGCTGCATCTGTCATTTGCAAAGCGGTTCTGGTAAGCCAGTGATGCATTGGCTGGAGTTGCTGGAATAGTCTGCTTTTCGCCAACAGTGGATGTTAAATTTAACAGATTGAACCGCATCTTGTCGTTCCAAGATTCAGCATATAAGTAAACCTCAGCCTGTTAAGCCAAAGTTATTTTACTAAAGAAAAGACAATTTTCTGAATGAATGCAGTGCTGCTACTGCCATTACGAAATAAATAATGCAAAAGTAGTCAGCCGATTGATTGATTTGAATCTTACCGTGTGCCTGAAGGTAATACATGGCACCTTGCGACAAGATAGAAATCAAATACACACAAAATAGAAAGATACCATCTTTGATTTTCATGAGAGTCTCCTAATTAACATTTAAAGACTCCTCCCATTGCATGCACTTTTTCTTATGACCGCTGGTATTGAACAGTACTAACTGTAAATTTATCAGATGTACTATAGATGTTACTTTCGTGAAATTTATATGATGTTGAATCTTTTTTCGTCATCGGATATATATACAACATGCACCAACAGTAGGTGTTGTGTTTAGTACAGTTCGAATTAATGATGCAATAAAATTTAGCATCCTTTTGACGGATCTATGAGCCAGATTGGTGCGCATCACAACGGTATCTCATCACTGTAAGCACGAGTCCTGCCGCGTAGCATTGATGGCTTGCCTAGCCGCGCGGCTGCTTATAAATCGTCATATATGATGTCGTACCACTTGTAAAAGGCCTGTTCGAATTCCTCGAACTGCTCGTGTTCCGGCACCTCCGAACCTTCAGACAAGTCACCAACTGCATAGTGGCCATTCATCAGTTCGGCTATGACTTGATTGCCTTGTTGTGTGGCAACATTTCCAAGGATTTTGTTGACTGTCATGTTAGCCCCTTCATCCAGTTATGAATTCATCATCATTTGTAGGAAAGCAAAATTAATACCAAATGATATTAAGGGGGATTTGTTACATTGATGTGTTATTAGCTGCTTATGACTTTAAAAGATCACTAACAGCCCTTCAAGTTCTTCACATGGCATTGCGCCATCCTCTGCTTGGCCGCAGCCACTTGTTCCGCGGACATCTTGAACTCTAAGAACCTGACGTAGTCTTTGCGTTTCTTGGTGCCTGGTTTGTTTTTTCTGTCTTCTGCGGCCAAAGCGACCCACATATAACCGCGCTCTAAATCCTCAGCCACTCCTTCACCATGGATATACATATTTCCCAAGTCAAACTGGGCTTCAGCATTGTCTTGCTCGGCAGCAATAGTGAGCCATTTCAGCGCAGCTTCTAAATCTTGCTGCACGACTTCACCTTTCAGGTAAATCACGCCCAGATTGACTTGAGATTTAACATGACCTTGCAGTGCGGCGAGTTGGTAGTACTTGAGTGATTCTGTGTAGTTTGGGGCGGCGAACTGGTTGGTGAGGTAGATGACGCCTAACTCGTACTGCGCTTCGCTGAGTCCCTGATCTGCCGAAAGCCGGAACAGATGTTCGGATTCTGCATAGTTCTGTTCTACCCCATCGCCGAACTGGTACATCAGTGCTAGGTTGTACTGGGCTTTAGCGTTGCCTTCTTTAGTGAGTTTCTCGTAGATAGTTTTAGCTTTGGCAAAATCTTTGGTATCAATGGCGGCCTTGGCTTCTGTTAGTAAGGTAGAAACGTCGGCCAGTGTAGCCGTGGCTGAGAAGGCCAGCAGGCAAGCGAGTAGCAGTGATTGCAGAGTTTTCATGTGGGTGGTCACGGTTTATGTATTGATGTATGTGACCACCTGTCGCAGATTAAGTTACATGCGTATTTACATCGGCCGCTTTATTTCAAAACCACAGACTCAATCACAATGGCCTGAGTCGGAACATCGCCGGGCCATGTCGGCGACTTGGCAATCTTGTTGACCACATCCATGCCTTGGGTAACCTTGCCGAACACGGCGTAGCCCCAGCCCTGTGCGTCCTTCAAGGTGTGGTTGAGAAAAGTATTGTTGGCGACATTGATGAAGAATTGTGAAGTGGCTGAGTGCGGATCGTTGGTGCGTGCCATAGCGATAGTGCCAATGTCATTGATCAGTCCGTTATCCGCTTCGTTCTTGATCGGTGCGCGGGTAGGTTTCTCCTGCATGTCCTTGGTCATGCCGCCACCCTGGATCATGAAACCGGGAATCACGCGGTGAAAGATGGTGCCGGAGTAGTGTTTTGTTTTTACGTAATCCAGAAAGTTGGCTACCGTCTTGGGTGCTTTCTCGCTATCCAGCTCCACCACAATAGCGCCCAGATTGGTGTTGATCTGCACTGTGGGTTGAGCATGAACCTGAGCCGAAAGTAAACAGGCGATGAAGGTAATGGCTAGTCTGAGATACATGGGGATTTCCTGAGATTTGAAGAGGTCCATAGCATAAGGGGTTTCGCACAATCTGGACAGTTGGCAAGTGAAAAGTGCTTAGAACTCAATTTCAGTGCGCAAGCCCAGCACCCAAGCATCGTCCACAGTTTTGTCCATATTAGGATGGACGATGACCTGTAAGCTGGGTTGCAGTGCAAGCCAGGGCTTGATTTGAGCGCGATAAGTCAGTTCTAGGTCAGTTTCATGACTTTCAGAGGTGTTCAGTAATTTGTATTTGTCACTCGCGTGATTCAATGTGATAGCAGCACCCGCGATATCGTCGTCGCGCCCTTCAAATAGACCGTGGTAGCGAAACCCAATACTGCTTGTCCAATCGACTTGATGTATGTCTTCAGAAGCAAAACCTAGGCGGAAAAAGCCTGATAGTCCTTGCGCTGGGTGGTCAGGCTCAGTGTACAAGCTATGTTCAGTGAGTAAATACGCGCCTTGGCTGTGGCGACGTACAGGGTTGCCGTTACCATCAATGTCGCTCAAGTCATCAAAACGGCTGCTATATCGCCAAAATCCAACGGCAGTTTTGTGGAAGGTTTCAGCAACTTCCACCTCTTCTTCAGCCTTGGCGACAGGAGTTTCTGATTGCGGTGTCCAGCCAAATTCTACAATTTTCAGACTGCCATCCAGCTTGATTTGTGTGCCGCTATGGCTGTTGGGGTTGCCCGGCATCCCGTTGGTCACTGCACCCTGCACGTAAAAGTTTTTATCTGGGCTGGTGAGTTTAACGCGTACTGCAGGTGTACCTAGAGGGAACACTGGCGGGCCATTTTTGCCGGTTTGCGCGAGTTCATTTGCCATGCCGTAAGACGGCCCTAAAAATAAGCCTGAGGTCTCGGTGACATAGAATTCTGAATCGATGGGATAGATCCCTGCCAGCAAGGAAATACTATCATCAGCGAAATTTTTCTGTATCCATGCGTGATAAAACTGCGCCGTGTTTTCCGCGACTTCAATATTATCCACGCCCAAAAATGAACCCACGTAATAGTTGTTGAATTTTGAGCCTAAGTCGCTGTGATAGTGCAGATAGATAGTGGTGGCGTTTAAGCCCAGGACTTTCTCCAAATCAAGTGTGAGCCGAGCTTCGGTGTGGCCTTCCCAAGCAGTGCCACGCTTAATGCCGCCGTTTATGTTGCTCAGCACATCGCTTTTGTGCGTCAAGCCAATGTCTATGCCTTTTTTATAAAGTTCCGCACGCGAGCCGCCCCAATCGCCAGTGAGATTCTCTCCCGCCCAGTTTGGGAGTTTTTCCGCGAGAGTGTCTTCAGCATAAGCTGCAATACTGACGAAAGAAAGTAGGACAAAGACGTAGGTTCTAATTAAGTAATTCATATTTTTCCATACGATTAAAATTTGTTTATCGCTGACACAAGCGCACAGTAATTTCCATATTTCCAAGGTCAGCGTGTGCTTGATGATCTCTTTTGTGTCGAGGTGGTTTGCAATGTTGGTTTATAGCCGTCGGTGAGAGTTTTCATAAAAGCGATGATGTCTTCCATCTGGCTTTCAGTAAGCTTCAAGTTTCCCATCTCGTCACAATTGCGGCCTTTTTCAACTTCTGCTGCTGGCCAACGATCAGGATTCCCTTTTGTGCAAGCCGTGTTATAAAACCGCATCACGTCCTTAAGATTTGTGAATACGCCGTTATGCATATAGGGGGCTGTCACAGCCACATTCCGCAAAGTAGGGACCTTGAATTTCCCAACATAGTCTTCAGGTGTGCGCTGCGCTTTGATGAGAATTTTCTGCGCCAATTCACTATCAGCCAGACCTCGGTCTATGTAGCCGCTTCCTGCTGGATTGTGGGGAGTAGGCATCGCATAAAACGGATTTTTTGTATTTCTAGGTACGCCAAGATTGTCATTGGTGAAATCGGTAAACAATGGCAGCTTGCCGTGATCAAGTGCACTGGGATGGCACGCAGCACAATTGCCAGCTTTTTCGCTGTTGAATAATTTAAGCCCGCGCAACTCCTGGGGTGTCAGCTTAGCTTTTTTTAGCAAATAGGCATCGTATTTTGAACTGAATGCATTGACTTCAACGCTACGTTCATAAGCAGCAATGGCTTTGGTCATTGCGGAGAATCGGCTTTCTACATCGCGGGTGGCTTGTTCGCCAAAAGTGGAGCGCAGCTCTTGTTCATAGCCGGCAGCAGTCAACTTTTTGACCACTGCTGCTTTGTCTGGATTGGCCATTTCTAATGGGTTAAGCAATGGTTTGCCTGCTTGCGCTTCCGCGTCAGGTTCCCGCTGATCCACAAACAAACCACCTACTACCGTGTCGGGCTCCTTGTCAAAATAGGGTTTTGGACTAAGCACGTTGTAGGCAATAGAGGGTGCATTGCGGGAGGTGAAAGATTTACCATCTGCACCGCGTGCAATGCCATTCAGCATATTGCCAGCCGGTGTTGCAAAGCCGGAGTCAGGGTTATGGCAACTGGCGCAGGACTGGCCGACCGGCTGGGAAAACCTAGGGTCAAAGAACAATTTTTTTCCTAGTCGCACTATTTGGGGTGAATCTTGTGGAGGCGCGGCATAGCAGCCGAGCGACATGGTGAAGAAAATTACTATCAGTAGATATTTTGACATTGCTGAGAATCCATTACGATGTAAATGAGAATCATTATTATATGGAAGACTGTTTTTCTTTGCAAGATTACGATGTGTTATCTTCCGTCCTATATGAATAACCGATTTCTGATGCATGAAAAAAACTCCCCTGATTAGCCCTGCTTTTGCCGAGCTTCTGGCATTTCGTATATTGATTGTCTTGTCTTACCAAATGGTTGCAGTCATTGTCGGTTGGCATATTTACGAGTTGACGCACGATCCGTTGGCTTTGGGCTTGATAGGATTGGCAGAAGTGATTCCCTATTTTTCTTGTGCTTTGTTTGCGGGATACGCAGTAGATCATCATTCGCGACGAATGTTTGCAGTGTTAGCCTGTGTTTTATTGGTGATGAATTCGGCGTTGCTGGTGGCGGTTTCTATGGGGCTTTTGCCGGGCGATGCTACACATTGGATTTATTGCTCTGTCATGTTGATGGGCGCTGCCCGGGCCTTTATTGGGCCATCGTATAACGCCTTATTTGCACTGATCTTGCGGCGCGAACAATACGCACGGGCATCCGGTATCAGCAGTTCAGTGTTTCAAATTGGCGCTGTGTTAGGTCCCGCACTGGGGGGGGTGTTGGTCGCTGTGACGGGGAAAGCTGTGGCGTATAGCGTTGCTACTGCATTAGCACTTTTGGCAACTATAGCTCTGCTCTTGTTGCGCATCAAAGAGCCTCCCTCTGCGGCGAGTGTTCCCGTATTCACGAGCATCTACGAAGGTTTACGTTTCGTATTCAGCAACAAGTTGATGTTGAGCGCGATGTCGTTGGATATGTTTGCCGTACTATTTGGTGGAGCGGTTTCCATGTTGCCTGCGTTCATCCATGAAATTTACCACTATGGCGCGGAAGGATTAGGTTTGTTGCGAGCTTCTCCTGCTGTGGGTGCCATGCTCGTGGGCTTGGTGCTTGCTAAACACCCCATCAACCGTCACGCTGGACGCTGGTTGCTCGGATCAGTAGCTGGCTTTGGTGTGTGCATTATTGGTTTTGGCTTGAGCCAGCACTTTTGGCTGGCAGGTCTATTGCTGATGTTCTCGGGCATATTTGACGGCATTTCTGTGGTGATGCGAACCACCATTTATCAACTCATTACGCCAGATGATATGCGTGGCCGCATATCCGCCATCAATGGAATCTTTATCGGGTCTTCCAACGAGTTGGGAGCTTTTGAGTCTGGCCTAGCTGCTAGATTAATGGGTCTGGTACCATCGGTGATTTTTGGAGGCGTGATGACCTTGCTAGTGGTGGGAACAGTAGCGAAAGTGTCGCCAAAGTTGCGTAAGCTGGAACTGCACCTGCTTCATTGAATGCTCAGGTTACTCCGAAAAAAGAGGGCGGCAAAGCCGCCCAATGAGGAGAGTATAAAATGCCTTACAGATTTCTCAATTGACGGTGAGTCGTTTGGAAGTGGTGATGGTTTTCTTGGGTAACACCAGTTCCAACACGCCATCGTTGTACTTGGCTTCAGAGGCGGCCTCATCAATGTCGGTCTCGACAGAGAAGCTTCGGGCAACCTTGCCGTAGTAGCGTTCTGAGCGCAATACTTTTTCACCTTCTTTCACTTCATTTTCCTGCTTTGTTTCAGCGCTGATGGAAACCACATTGCCATCAATGGTGATGTGAATGTCTTCCTTCTTAGTACCTGGGATTTCAGCATGAACCTTATAGTTCTTGTCATCCTCGGTAACATCCATCTTCAATTGAACTTGCGCGACACCCTCTGTCCTTACAGGACGGAAAAACCCTCTGAAGACGTCATCAAACGGGTCGGTTGCAGAAACCTGAAATGGGTCAAAACGTGTTAAATGAGCCATGATAGTTCTCCTATAGTTAAAGCCATTTACTGGCCGATGACTACAAGATAGGGGCTTTTAATAACATTTCAAGGGTTGTTAACAACATTTTTTGATGATGTGATGTTGCACTCCATCGTTGATAGAGATAAATATATGGGCGAATGCTCATTTTTCCAGAGGCAAGGAAAGGAATGCCGCTTAAGTTGAGATAAGCAAGTTGTTGCTCATGGGTGTTGCGCGCAATTTATCCGCTTGCAATCTGTAGCTGGCCGGTATGTTAGTTAGTAACTCTTGTGTCACAGAGGGTAGTTTTTTACTTTCGATCAGGGTCTGCGCCAAACCACTCACACCCAGATTTTTACATATGTCCATAACGAGATTTTCAAAGGTTGCGGGCAGTACATTGTTTTTACCAGAGTAAGCAATTTCCCCGCTTAATCGCACTTCGATTTCTGTTGCAAGCGCGATAAGGATTACCTCGGCATCAAGAATATTGAGGTGGGTGTAAGGAAAGTCCAAGGGTGCATCAAGACCTTTGGCACGTAGCTTGGTGTAGGCGCGTACCCTTGACTCAACCGGACTGCCTACTCCACCCAGCATATGTTCTGTCGCTGTGACGGCAGCTTGTACTCCGTTAGGGTGCCGAATACCATGGCTATAAAAAGTGTGCAACATGCCCGCCAGCAGTGTTTCGATCTTAAAGCCGTAATGCATCAACACGCTGCTAACCCCGATTAAATGATTTATGAACGGCCTGCCGCAAGGCCTGTAGCCACCATCCGTGAGAGCTTGTGCCAGTCGGTAGGCATCAGACAACTGTTTCAATTCTTGAGTGGTATAACCAGCTTCAGCAGCTTGATCCAGAAGATCTGAACGGGTTTGTTTGAGCTCTGATTTTTGCATGGGAGTGTGGCATGCAGTACTTCCAAGAAAAGTGGCGAGAATAGGGTCTATTTCCGCAGCAAGTTTTTTCAGGTGTTTCCTCAGTAAATCAAATGCCTTGGGATGGTCTAGCACTTGCCATTTTTCACAATAGGCTTGAATGCTGGTCTCGACTGCTGCGACAGAATATCGCCAACGATAAACGGCAAGATCTTCCAGCCGATATGGGGCATAGTGCAGAAAATCCACACGAGACGTGGGTTCTAAATAAACCTTATAGCCCTGTTGTTTAATGGCGAGAGAGATATCTATATGTTTGTGGGCATTCAATAAGCGCTCGTCAAATCCACCTATTTTTTTGAGTACCTCGGTTCTTATCAGCATGCAGTGGAACTCCATAAAATCGCACTCGCTACGTGTGAGTTTATGCCTGACAATATCAAGATTTACATTTTCAAAAAGATGCTCTTGCAGTTCTATAATACCTTCGGGGGTGGTTACTTTCTTGATATAACCCGCCGCCATATGGATGACGGATAGCTTATTGCCATCACCCCACATATACAACGGCCCCACGATGCCGGCGTTGGTTTCGTCGGCACAAGAGACTAGTGGCTCCAGCCAGCCAGGCGAAACCATTACATCGTTATCAATGCACACAAGGTAGTCAGTAGTTATGGAACCCAGCACATGGTTGCGCAGTTGGTGTGGCCATAGCGGTTCGTCGTGGCGTACTAGCTCCAACCCCCATTCTGCCGAGCGTTGCTCAAGACGTTGCCATAGCCATTCCGGGGTTTGCCCGTCGGTATAAATGAAACGATACGGCATGGATGTGTTGGCTACTACACATTCAATTGCTGCCTCGGTTAGAGCGTGGCGTTCACGCGCAATCATCAGTATGGTTACGCGGGGCTGTGATGTTGTAAGCAGGTTCATCATGGTCTGTTCTAAAGTTGCTTTATGAACACTTTAGACCGCCGCTGCAAGTTGTACAACTGCTGCCGTGCTTCGGGCAGTGCTGATACATCAGCCTCCACAAAACCGCGTTCGATGAACCAATGCGCGGTGCGAGTGGTGAGTACGAACAGGGATTTAATCCCGCGTTCAATGGCTTGTTCCTCACAGTAATGCAGCAGTTTCTCGCCGCGACCACCACCACGCATGGATGCATCCATTGCCATGCAGGCGAGCTCGGCTTTCTGTTCACCTGCAAACGGATACAGTGCGGCACAACCGATGATGCGTTTATCGCGCTCCATCACCACAAAATGGTTGACTTCCATTTCTATGCGTTCACGTTCACGCCTCACCAGCACGCCTTCGTTTTCCAGGGGTTCGATGAGTTGCAAGATACCTCCCACATCGTCAATCTGCGCAGGGCGCATGGATTCAAGTGCGATTTCGGTCACCATCGTACCTATACCGTCGTGAGTGAACAGTTCTTGAATAATGGCACCGTCGGTATGGCGACTGATGAGATGGGTGCGCGCCACGCCTTGGTCGCATGCCTTGATGGCGGCGGGTAAGTAGTAGGCTTCATCTTCGCTTATTGTTTTTTCAGCGTTAGTTTCAACGTGACGCAGCAGATTTCTTGCCTTGTCCGCGGTCATCTCGCGCAAAAGTTCGCCGCGCAGATTATGAACGCCAGAGGCATCCATCAGAAAAATCAGCTTATCTGCATCCAACGCAATCGCCGCGTTCACTGCCACATCTTCCAGCGACAAATTGAATACCTCGCCTGTAGGCGAGTAACCAAGGGGTGAGAGCAGCACCAGTTCGCCATCATCCAACCGCTTCTGTATGCCGACAGCGTCTACTTTGCGGACTTCTCCAGTATGTTGCAAATCTACGCCATCCAGCACACCCACTGGCTTGGCAGTCACAAAATTACCGCTGGCGACACGAATATCCGAGCCTGCCATCGGCGAATTAACCAAACCCGTAGAAAGCAACGCTTCAATTTCTACACGTATCGCGCCATTAGCTTCTTTGACTGCTTCCATAGCGATGTCATCGGTAACGCGTAACCCTTGTACCAGCTTGGTTTCAAGTTTGCTACGTTTGAGCTTGGATTCAATCTGTGGCCGTGCTCCATGCACTAACACCAGCCGAACCTCCAAGCTGGCAAGCAGATTGAGATCGTGCGACAGTGCAACAAATTGGCCATCAGCGATAACCTCTCCACCAAAAGCGATGACGAAAGTACGTCCGCCAAACGCGTGGATATACGGTGCGACAGAACGAAACCAGCGCACGAATTCCTGTGGTTGCGTGAGGCTTGGCCTTTTATTTGCGTTATACGCATTTTCTGATTGTGCGTAAAGTTGCGATGGAGTGCAATGTAGCGCCCCGCAAAGCTTGTGCAACAAGGTTTCTGAAAACCCCTGAACGCCACGTTCTATACGTGATAAGTTGCCGCTATCGGCTTCAACCAGTTGTGCAAGTTGTTGCAGGGTAAGGTTTAGCGACTTGCGTTTTTTACGTATGACATGGCCGAGTTGCATATATATAAAAATAATGTAAATAATGCATAAATGTAATATAAATATGTATATATTGCAAATTAATGGATGTGCTCGGTGTTTCGGGTATTTACCCAGTGTTTTAACTTGAGCCTCAACTCAAAAAAGAGGTAGCCTGTGCATTTCGCATAAGGCGATTTTTTTTGTGGTGAAGGAGAGCGTTATGAGTGATAAAGAATTGGTGGCGCTACACGCTGCGAATTTGGTGAAAGATGGTATGGTGGTAGGCTTAGGCACGGGTTCTACTGCCAATTTGTTCATCGAGGCGCTAGCTAGGCGGCGCAATGAGCAAGGCTTAAAGGTGACCGCGGCTTCAAGTTCGGTAGTGAGCACCATCAAAGCCCAATCACTAGGTTTGCCGCTGATTTCTATCGAGCATTTCTCGCGTCTGGATTTGTATGTGGATGGTGCGGACGAAGTTACGCCTGATATGACTTTGCTTAAAGGTCGCGGCTCGGATTTGGTGCGTGAAAAGTTAATGGCGAAAGCAGCGGATCAGTTTTTAGTGCTGGTGGATCAAAGTAAGCTGGTAAGCCGTATCGGAGAGAAGTTTGC
This sequence comes from Methylophilales bacterium, assembly GCA_021414145.1. Lineage (GTDB taxonomy): Bacteria > Pseudomonadota > Gammaproteobacteria > Burkholderiales > Methylophilaceae > CAILHX01. The sequence continues at coordinate 29,907 of JAIOOY010000061.1, forward strand.
GATTCCTATTGAAGTGATTCCTTTTGCTTGGCAGTTGGCAAAACGCAGTTTGGAAGCTATAGGTGGGCGTGGGGATTTACGGCAAAATGCCAGTAAAGACGGCTTAGCTATGACCTCACATGGTAGCTTGGTTTTGGACATGACGTTTGATGCTGGCATGAGCGCAGAACAACTGAATGCGGCGTTAAACGCTACTCCTGGTGTGGTGGAACACGGAATTTTTCTGGGGCTGGCCAGTGCGGTTATCATTGCTACCGATGGCAAAGTTGAGGAACGTCGGGGCTAGTCTTGACGCACATATCAGTTGCTAGACTTAGAAATTGCTAAACTGCCCCAATTCGCGGTACGATTGGAAAAACTAATCTCGTGTATTAAGAAATATGAATCCAACAGTATTGACCGTCACTAATCGCATCCGCGAGCGTAGTGAAGACTCCCGACGCACCTACTTGAAACAGCTTGGCGCTATGGCCAATCGGTTTAAAGGTGTTGATCGTATGGGTTGCGCCAACGTGGCACATTCTTTTGCCGCGATGCCCACTAATGACAAACTGAGAGTGGTAACCGAACGTGCGCCAAACGTGGCGATTATCACTGCTTACAACGATATGTTATCAGCGCATGCACCATTTCAGGGTTACCCTGATCTGATTAAGGCTGAAGCGCGCAAGCATGGAGCCACTGCACAAGTCGCGGGTGGGGTTCCAGCGATGTGTGATGGTATTACGCAAGGTATGCCGGGCATGGAGCTGAGCCTTTTCAGCCGCGACGTGATTGCGATGGCAACTGCTGTGGGCTTGAGTCATGATGTATTTGACGCGACTTTGATGCTGGGCGTGTGCGACAAAATCGTACCGGGGTTGCTGATAGGCGCTCTGCATTTCGGTCATCTGCCTACCGTATTTGTCCCTGCCGGACCGATGACAACAGGCCTTTCCAATAGTGAAAAATCGCACATGCGAGTGCTGGCGGCAGAAGGCAAGGTGGGTCGTCAAGAGCTGCTGGAAGCAGAGTCCAAAGCTTACCATGGGCAAGGTACGTGTACCTTTTACGGAACCGCAAACAGTAACCAAATGCTACTTGAAGCAATGGGCTTGCACGTGCCGGGCACAGCCTTTGTTAATCCCGGCAGCGAGTTCCGTGCAGAACTCACGCGTGAAGCGGTACGTAGCGTACTCAATATTACCCAAAGTAAAACTTACACCCCGATAGGACGTTTGGTTGATGAGAAATGCATCATCAATGCCATGGTGGCATTGCTGGCGACAGGCGGCTCTACCAATCATCTGATTCACTGGGTAGCGGTTGCTCGCGCGGCTGGTATTGATATCAACTGGGATGACTTCTGTACCTTATCCGATGTGGTGCCGCTGATTGCCCGCGTATACCCCAATGGTGAGGCTGATGTGAACGCCTTCCAGGAAGCGGGCGGACCTGGCTATGTGATTCGTGAATTGCTGGATGCGGGGCTGATGTACGAAGATGTATTGACTGTGCGGAAGGGTGGCATACGTGAATACACGGCTATTCCAGAGATGCAAGATGACATGATCATTTGGAACACTACGGGAGTCTCCAAAGATGATTCCGTGGTGCGTCCTGTCAAAGACCCATTCAGCTCCAACGGTGGTATCAAGGTATTGCGTGGCAATTTGGGACGTAGCGTGATTAAGATTTCTGCCGTGCCATCCGAACTGCACGTGATTGAAGCGCCCGCGCGCGTATTCAATTCGCAAGAAGAGCTCCTTCATGCGTTCTCTACCGGGTCACTCAATAGCAGCGCGGTATGCGTGGTGCGCTGGCAAGGACCTAAGGCCAACGGGATGCCGGAATTACACAAACTCACACCGCCACTGAAAGCTCTGCAAAGTAAAGGTTATGACGTGGCATTGGTGACCGATGGTCGAATGAGTGGTGCATCGGGTAAGATTCCGGCGGCGATACACGTATCACCAGAAGCTGCTGCGGGCGGACCTCTGGCCAAAGTGCGCGATGGCGATTTGATTCGCTTGGATGCGCTGACTGGTCGTTTGGAAGTATTAGTAAATGCGGATGAGTGGGATTCCAGAGAGTTGGTAGAGATGCCCAAGGAACTGCGCGAGGCCAATGGCATCGGCATGGGGCGTGAATTGTTTGCTGGTATGCGCAGCAACGCGCTGACCGCCGAAGAAGGCGGATGCACTTGGTTATAGGGATGGATATAAAATGAAATTGACCGCATTAGAAGTGATGCAAGACGCGCCGGTAATCCCGGTGATCGTACTAAACGATGAGGCGCATGCAGTGCCTATGGCCAAAGCGCTAGTGGCCGGTGGCATCCGGATGCTGGAGGTCACCATGCGTACTTCGGTGGCGCTGGCTTGTATACGCGCTATTGCTAAAGAAGTACCGCAAGCCATTGTTGGTGCGGGTACTGTGCGTAGTGCCCAAGATGCTGAGGCTGCAGCCGCTGTAGGCGCCAAGTTTATGGTGAGTCCTGGATACACCAGATCTGTTGGCCACGCTTGTAAGGATATGCGAATTGCTTTGTTGCCTGGTGTAGCCACCAGTAGCGAAATTATGTTGACGCAAGAAGATGGCTTTCAACAGCTTAAATTCTTCCCCGCGATGCAGGCTGGAGGACCCGCCTTACTAAAGGCTTGGGGCGGCCCGTTTACAGATGTTCAGTTCTGCCCCACTGGTGGCGTGTCGCTGGAAAACGCACCGCAATTGCTTTCACTGAATAATGTGGTGTGCGTGGGCGGCTCATGGCTTACTCCTGCCGCGCTTATGCAGCAAGGTAACTGGGCAGAAATTACCCGTATGGCCAAAGAGGCTTGCGCCTTGCCGCGTTAAATAATGCCGGTCACCGGATTCAACCATTACAACCTCCGCGCACCTCGCGCATTGCTGGATGAATTAAGGGATTTTTACTGCACCGTAGTGGGCTTGGTAGAAGGTGCGCGCCCTGCTTTTCGCACTTTTGGCTACTGGCTTTATGTTGGCGGCACCGACGTATTGCACTTGAGCGAATGCAGTCCTGACGAAGTGCGGCAAACCTTTGTGGCTACGACTTTTGACCACGTCGCGTTTACTTGCGATGATGCCGATGCGATGGAAACTCATCTCAAAGCGCAGGGCATCGAGTACACCATCCGTTCGGTGGCGCAAACCAACATTAAACAAATCTTCTTTCGCGACCCTGCGGGAAACGGCGTAGAACTCAACTGCGACCTAACGTAGGCTTTGATCCAACTCTGCCAAGCGCTCTGGTGTGCCTATATCCAGCCAATGCCCATGATAATACTCGCCACCTACTTGGTGTGACAGCGTCGCTTGCCGCAACAGTGGGGCTAATTTAGCTTTTGTTCCTCGTTCCACATGGGTGAATAATCTTGGGTGATACACCCCTATACCACTGAAAGTCATCTTGTCATCACCCGCATCTGCCACTTCCGTGCCATGTAGTGCAAAGTCACCATGCTTGTTATGCGTAGGATTACCCACTAACACTAACCACGCTAATAAGCCATTTTTCAAGGGCTTGATGTTTGCAAAATCAAAATCACAAAAGATGTCACCATTGACCACCAAAAATGGCTGTTCACCAAGCAATGGCAGGGCGTTTGCAATACCCCCGGCAGTTTCCAACGCTTCTCGTTCCGGCGAATACTGGATCCTCACGCCAAACTGGCGGCCATCGCCCAATGCGGCTTCAATTTGTGCACCTAAGTGTGCGTGGTTGATGACGATTTCGGTGAATCCTGCTTGCGCAAGTTTTTCGATATGCCACACGATGAGCGGCTTTCCGCCTACTTGTAGCAATGGTTTTGGCGTGTGGTCGGTGAGTGGACGCATGCGCTCACCCCTTCCTGCGGCCAGAATCATAGCTTTCATTAGAAACTCATTCCGGTGATCGTTTGCTTCGGCTCCAATTCGTCCAACAAGCGCAACATTGGTCGCAACTCACTATAGCGCTCACAGGTTTTACGCAGATATTTCATTACCAACGGCATGTCTTTCAAGTAACCATCCTTGCCGTCGCGATGATACAGCCGCGCGAAAATTCCCAAAATCTTAATGTGTCGTTGTGCTCCCATCCATTCGAAGTCGCGGTAAAAATCAGCTAAATTCGCAGGCACAGGCAAGCTGGCTTTACGTGCGTCTTCCCAGTAGCGTATCGCCCAATCGAGAATTTGTTCCTCTTCCCACTCGATGTAGGCATCCTTTAGCAGTGACACCAAATCGTAGCTAATCGCCCCATAGACAGCGTCTTGAAAGTCTAAAATACCAGGGTTTTGCTCATCGCAAACCATGAGATTGCGCGAGTGATAGTCACGGTGAACAGTGACTTGGCCTTGTGCCAAAATATTGGCATTAAGCGTGTCGAAGGTTTGTTTTATTACGGCTTGTTGTGAGGGAGTTAATGTCACACCCAGATGTCGGGCAACATACCAATCCGGGAATAGCTGCATCTCTCGAGTGAGTAAAGCGGCGTCGTAGTCTGGTAATACCCCCTTTTTGCTGGCAAGTTGAATGCTGACCAGTGCTTTGCAAGCGTCTCTATAAAGCTGCGTGGCATTGGCTTGGTTTAGAACAGCGAGATAGGTTGTCCCACCCAGATCTGTCAGCAGTAAAAATCCGCGCTCTAAATCTTGAGCCAATATCTTAGGGGCGTTTACACCAGCTTCTTCCAAAAGCTGGGCAACATGAATGAAGGGGCGGCAATCCTCGTGTTCAGGTGGTGCGTCCATAACAATGAGTGTACGGCCATCACTAAAAGTCGCGCGAAAATAACGACGGAAACTCGCATCAGCAGAGGCCGGCGATAGCTGAAAAGTTTGCTCGGGATGTAACTGTTTGAGCCAAGCTTCAATTTGTTGTAATCGTTGCAATCTTTAAGAACCCTCAATGTATTAAATTAATTTGCAGCAATTTGAATGTAGCAGATGAACTACCATTATTAAGCCATTGCAGACATTGAAAAAATCCAAAATTAGAACTCTCCAGCATGGCTGAGAGCCAAGATTGGTGCGGGGTTACGACGGTATTTATGGTTTCTTTATGGTGTCTTTATAGGTAGAATCTGAAGCGATTTTATCACTACAATAACTAAGCGACTGTTCTATTGTGTTTTGTCATCTTCTATCGTTGAGGAGCGCATGCTATTCGCTGCTGATTTTGCTCAGCGCGGGGTTGCCTCTGCATGCCGACGAAGCTCTTGTGGCAGATGATTCGGCAAGAGTACAAACTCCTGATTCATCGCCGGGAGTCACCACCATAGAAGGGAATCGCATGGAAATTTATTTAGGTCGCGAAATGCGCGTTTTTGGCGATGCTGAAATGCACCGTGATGGCGATTATGTCAAAGGTGACCGCATAGATATTGACACCCTCAACGACGAGCTCCATGCCACCGGCAATGTACACGTGAAACAGGGTAGCACTCTGGCCGAAGGCCCTGAGCTGCGTTTAAAAATGCAAGATCGTGTGGGTGAAATGCAAGATCCCGTGTTTCATCTCAAGAGTGGAGCCCAAAATGCCCGCGGCGATGCCAGAAGTATCCTGTTTGAAGGGCCCACCAAAGAGACTCTGAAAAAAGCACGCTACACCACATGTGAAGACGGCAATGACGACTGGTTTTTGAACGCAGGGGAATTGGAGCTTGACCACTATGCCGAGACCGCAACTGCTACTCACGCCAGTATGGAGTTTAAGGGAGTACCGTTTGTGTATACGCCCTGGATGTATTTCCCCTTAAATAAGGAACGCAAATCCGGCTTTATGAAACCACTATTTGGCACAACGACCAAGAGCGGACTTGAACTTAGCATCCCCTATTATTGGAATATTGCGCCCAAACGAGATGCCACGTTGACTCCACGTTATATGAGCAAGCGTGGTGTGCAATTGCAGAGTGAATATCGTTACTTGAGCGAGAAATATTCGGGTACGGCCAATGTGGATGTGCTACCTAATGATGACTCGACTGATAGCACGCGTTATTACGTCAATTTTGAGCACTCGCACGATTTTCAGAATGGCTGGACTGGCAACATACAGTACGAAAAGGTCTCGGATAACCAATACTTTATTGACATGAGCAATCGTATTGCCAGTACCAGTCGTGCCAACTTACCGCAACAAGTGAGCGCGAAATATGATGCTACTAACTGGCATTTTTCGGCACTGATGCAGCAATATCAAACCATAGATAACGTTTCGTATGTATACCAGCGCTTGCCGCAGTTGACACTATCGGGCTCTGAGGAATTGGCTGAATTGAGCTCGCAAGATACTGACTTTGGCACACTGAATGCCAGTCTTTATAGCGAGTTTGTAAGGTTTGACTTAAATGACCGCGCACCAGTAGCTGTTACGGGTAATCGTTACACTATTTACCCCAGCCTAAGTCTGTCCATGTCGCAATCCTATGGCTACGTCACGCCCAAGATAGGTGCGCATTACACCAAATATAGCTTGAGCAACACGGGCGGAGCGTTTGATAGCGACACGCGCGCACTGCCAATTTTCAGCGTAGATAGTGGTTTGTATTTTGACCGTGACATGCGCGTGGTGAAAAATCACTATACACAAACCATAGAGCCACGTTTGTTCTATGTGTATGTTCCGCATCATGATCAGAGCCGAACTCCCAATTTTGATACCGGATTGAGTGACTTAAATTTGGCAACCATCTTCTCTGAAAATCAATTCAGTGGTGGTGACCGCGTTAATGACGCGAATCAAGTCACGCTGGCGGTGACCAGTCGCTTGATAGACCAGAAAACTGGCGCACAGCGGCTTTCTGCTACGCTGGGGGAGCGCTTCTATTTTAGCGATCAGAAAGTAATTTTACCCGGTGGCACGCCGCGTACCAGCGCGCAGTCAGATATTTTGACAGCACTCAGTGCGCAGTTGACTAATGGTTGGAACGCAGACGCAGCTTGGCAGTTTGATACCAATCAGAGTAGAACTGTGAAGAGCAATATCGGTGCGCGCTATCAGCCTGAGGTTGGCAAAGTACTCAACTTGGGTTATCGTTTTACCAAGGATAGCTTGGAGCAAGTAGACTTTTCTGCTCAGTGGCCGTTAGGTGGTCGCTGGTATGGCTTGGGGCGCTTGAATTACTCTTTGCGTAATCACCCTCCCACTGACGTGAGTGGTCCCATTGAATACTTGGCGGGTGTAGAATACGACGCTGGCTGTTGGCAAGGTCGCGCCATATTTCAGCGCCTTGCTACTGCAACTGCCACGGCTACGGCCGACTCGGCCTACGCATTTTTCTTTCAGTTAGAGCTAGGAGGCTTCAGCAAGATAGGGTCTAATCCGCTTGAAATCATCAAACGCAACATCCCTGGTTACATCAGTTCCAGCGAAATTTCGAACGCTACTCGTTAAGGTTTTCAGTTTATGAACAAACTATTATATGGCAGCCTGCTGCTGTTGGTGTTTATGCTATCGGCGCAGGCTGCTGACAAGGTGTTGTCGCTGGATCGTATTGTCGCAGTGGTAGATAGCGATGTCATCACTCGTAGCGAACTGAATGACCGTTTGGCCACGCTCGCTCAGCAGTTTGAAAAGCAGGGCGCACAGTTACCACCGCGTGAAGTGTTGGAAAAGCAAGTGTTGGAGCGCATGATACAAGAGCGCTTGCAGTTACAACAAGCCGCGCAAACCGGACTGCGGGTGGATGATAACCAGCTGGATAAAACCATGGAGCGCATCGCCGAGCAGAACAAACTCACCCTAGAAGAGTTTCGCGCCAGACTGGCTGAGGAGGGTATCAATTTCCGCAGTTTCCGCGAAGATATACGTCACGAAATTATCATTGCTAGGCTCAAAGAGCGTGAGACTGAACGCCGCGTAACGGTAACCGAGGCTGAGATTGATAACCTGCTCACCACTCAGTCTTCCGCACAAGCCGATACTGACGAGTACGATGTTGCACATATCTTGATTCGCACGCCGGAAGAAGCTACCCCAGAAGATTTACAAAAGTTGCGTGCCAAGGCCGAAGATGCCTATAGAAAATTGCAAGAGGGAGCCGATTTTGCTCAGATTTCAGCAGCGGTATCTGATGCGCCGAATGCCTTGGAAGGTGGGCGGATTGGCTGGAAAAAGGCTACCGAATTACCGGAGATGTTCCAAGCCGCGTTAAAGCCACTCAAAGCGGGCGAGTTGAGCGAGATTTTGCGTAGTTCCAACGGTTTTCATATCCTGAAAATGGCCGACAGACGGGGTTTGAGCACGCCATTGATGATTACTCAGACACACGCACGACACATCCTCATCAAACCCAGCGAAGTGTTGTCTGACGAAGAAGCGAAGCACCGTATGGATGATATTAAAGAGCGCTTGGACAACGGTGGAAATTTCATTGAACTGGCGCGTCAGTATTCCGAAGATGGTAGTGCCAACAAAGGTGGTGACCTTGGTTGGGCAAACCCCGGCGACATGGTGCCAGAGTTTGAAAAAGCTATGAATGAACTCAAGCCTAATCAGGTGAGTGAGCCTATTAAGTCGCGCTTCGGCTGGCATATCATTGAAGTGCTGGAGCGCCGAGTGCAAGACTTAAGTCATGAAGCCGCCAGACTTAAAGCACGACAGGAAATCCGTGGACGCAAGGCGGAAGAGTTTTTCCAAGATTGGGTACGTGAGCTACGTGATAGGGCTTACGTAGAATATCGCTTAGAAGATAAGGATTAAGTGTTTTAAGCCGTGACCGCCAGACTTCCCCGCATCGTTATCACCGCTGGAGAACCTGCCGGTATAGGGCCTGATTTGTGCGTCATGCTAGCAGCGCACGCGCTAGCGGCTGACATCACCATCATCGCTGACCGACACTTGCTGCAAGCGCGTGCCGCGCAATTAGGACTATCCCTAGGAAAATTAAAAATCCAACACGTGTCGTTGGCTAATCCATGCCAAGCTGGCCAACTCGACTCAAGTAATAGCCACTATGTACTAGAGACGTTGACCCTTGCTACTCAAGGCTGCATACATGGGCAATTTGATGCTTTTGTTACCGCACCTGTACATAAGGGGGTCATCAACGACGCAGGCATCGCTTTTACCGGTCACACCGAGTTTCTGGCTGAACTCACCAATACTAAGCAAGTCGTGATGATGCTGGTCGGTGGCGGTATGAGGGTGGCTCTAGCCACTATCCACTTGCCGTTGAAGGATGTGCCTGCCGCTATTACGCAGTCCAGCCTAGAAGCTATTCTCCGTGTCACCCATCATGACTTGGTGTCTCGCTTCGGAATTCCAAATCCAAACATTTTTATTGCTGGGCTCAATCCCCATGCTGGTGAAGGCGGCTATTTGGGGCATGAGGAAATCGAGACCATCATTCCAGTAATAGAGAAACTGCGTACTGAAGGGATGAGTCTCATCGGCCCACTTCCTGCCGACACTATGTTTTCGCAAAAAAATTTGGCACTCGCTGATTGCTTCCTTGCGATGTATCACGACCAAGGCTTGACCGTACTCAAACACGCCAGCTTTGGAGGCGGGGTGAATGTAACGCTGGGCTTGCCTATCATCCGTACGTCGGTGGATCATGGCACGGCGCTAGATCTGGCGGGGTCGGGGAAAGCGGATTGCGGAAGCTTGCTGGCGGCTATTGAATTGGCGATTGAGTTGGTATCAAAGCAGCAATGAGGCATGTCCCCAAAAAGCGCTTCGGCCAGAATTTTCTACAAGATGCCGACATCATTCGTTCATGTATAGCCGCAATTCATCCGCAGTCGGACGACGCGATGGTGGAAATCGGCCCAGGGCTTGGCGCGCTTACTCAGCCTTTGTTACAAACTCTGAACCATCTGCATGTGGTGGAATTGGATAGAGATATTATCAGTTGGATGCAAAGACATTATCCGGCGGATAAACTCACCATCCACAATAGTGATGCGCTGAAATTTAACTTTGCAGAGTTGGGAAAAATTCGTGTCGTTGGCAATTTGCCCTATAACATTTCAACACCGCTGTTATTTCATCTTTTGCAAGGCGCAAAAAACATTATAGATATGCACTTCATGTTGCAAAAAGAGGTGGTGGAACGGATGGTGGCAGTGCCTTCAACCGCAGCCTATGGAAGACTTTCTGTCATGTTGCAATATCGTTTGCACATGGAGTATTTACTTACCGTACCGCCAGAATCATTTGATCCTGCACCCAAAGTAGAATCAGCTTTCGTGCGTTTGGTTCCGCATGCAATCCTAGCTGATGTGGCGGGCGATGAGGCGATATTCGCCAAGGTGGTCACGGCGGCTTTCGGGCAGCGCCGTAAGACTTTGCGTAACACCTTGAAAGGTTTGCTGGATGATGCAGGATTTAAATCGCTGGATATTGATCCTCAACTCCGCGCAGAAAATCTGCAAGTAAGCCAATTCATCGCCATCGCCAACCATCTAGCCTGATATAATTTTGTAAAACTCCCACTCGAGGAACTATTAGGATGAGATTAATACTGTTAGGCGCTCCTGGCGCTGGTAAAGGCACGCAAGCCAACTACATCAAAACCAAGTTCAACATCCCGCAAATCTCCACTGGCGATATGCTGCGTGCGGCTGTCAAGGCTGGTACACCATTAGGGATTGCTGCTAAAAAGGTGATGGATGCTGGTGGCTTGGTATCAGACGACATTATTATTGGTTTGGTCAAAGAGCGCATTAAAGAGGCTGACTGTGCCAACGGTTTTTTATTTGACGGTTTTCCGCGCACCATACCTCAGGCCGATGCCATGAAGGATGCCGGAGTTGGTATTGACTATGTAGTGGAGATAGACGTGGACGACGCGGAAATCATTCAACGTATGAGCGGTCGCCGCGTACACCTTACTTCTGGCCGTACTTACCACGTTATTTTCAATCCGCCCAAAGTGGAAGGTCAGGACGACATTACTGGAGAAACGCTCATTCAACGTGAAGATGACCAAGAAGAAACGGTGAAAAAGCGTTTGGAGGTGTATCACAGCCAGACCAAACCATTAGTGGATTACTACGCGAATTGGGCGGCGAGTGGTAAAGCGGGCGCGCCCAAACACGTCAAAATCTCAGGGGTAGGCTCGGTGGAAGAAATACGCGACAAAGTTTTTGCAGCACTTGCATGACACAAATCAGCCCCGTAATTCTGATTATCCTAGATGGATTTGGTCATGGTGAAGCTACGCCAGACAACGCCATCGCCCAAGCCAGGAAACCTAATCTGGACAAACTGTTGGCCACCTGCCCGCATACCCTTATCAATGCCTCAGAATCTTTTGTCGGATTGCCTTCCGGCCAGATGGGGAATTCTGAAGTCGGGCATCTCAACATCGGCGCTGGACGTATCGTTGCACAGGAGTTTGACCGCATCAACATCGCCATAGAAAACGGCGAATTCAACCGCAATCCGGTGCTGCTTGAAGCAGTTGAAAAGGTTAAAAATAAGGCTTTACACATCTTTGGCTTGCTCTCTGACGGTGGTATCCATAGCCACCAAGAACATATTTTTGCCATGTTGAGAATGGTGGCCAAGGCTGGCATAAACAAACTTTACGTCCATGCTTTCTTGGATGGCCGTGATACGCCACCACAAAGTGCCAAGGGCTATCTGGCCGCTCTGGAAGAGGTTCTGCAAGAAATAGGCGTAGGGCGTATCGCTTCGGTTACGGGGCGCTTCTATGCGATGGATAGAGACAAACGCTGGGAGCGCGTCGCGCCAGCCTATAAATTAGTAACTGATGGCGTGGGCGAGTTTAGTGCCACGGATGCCCAATCTGCACTGCAAGCGGCTTATGCACGCGGCGAAAATGATGAATTTGTCAAACCTACTAGTATTGGTGAGGCTGTGCGGATTGAAGATAGCGATGTCGTTATCTACATGAATTTTCGCTCTGATCGCGCGCGCGAACTTTCGCAGGCCTTTCTAGATGCCGACTTTGACGGATTTCCTCGCAATCGCGTACCAAAGTTGGGTGGCTATTACACTCTTACCCAATACAGCCAGAGTTTGGCGGTGACTGGCGTGGCATTTGCTCCATATGCAGTGCGCAATGGTTTTGGTGAATACATCGCGGGTTTAGGACTCAAGCAGTTACGTATCGCCGAAACCGAAAAATACCCGCACGTCACCTTCTTTTTCAATGGCGGAGAAGAGACGGTCTACGCCGGAGAAGAACGCATTTTGGTGCCTTCACCCAAAGTGGCAACCTATGACTTACAACCAGAAATGCACGCGCCGGAGGTCACCGACAAGTTGGTGGAAGCCATTCTCAGCCGCAAGTACGACGCGATTATTTGTAACTATGCTAATGCTGACATGGTGGGCCATACGGGTAACCTGCAAGCCGCCATCAAAGCCATAGAGACACTGGATACCTGTGTGGGACGGGTAGTCAATGCCATGCAGCAAATCGGTGGCGAAGTTATCATCACCGCCGATCATGGCAACGCCGAAGCGATGCGTGATCACATTCACCATCAGGCACATACTCAGCACACCACTAACTTGGTGCCGTTTATTTACGTAGGGCGCATGGCCAGCATCGCCAAAACTGGGGCATTACAAGATATTGCGCCCACATTATTGCAAATGATGGGTGTGCCACAGCCTACTGAAATGACAGGAAAATCTCTTGTTACGTTCGAGTCTTAAGATTGTTGTTTTTTTGTTGGTAGCGGGGGTCGCACACGCCGCCCCATCCAAAGAATCGCTACAAGAGTTGCAAGAAAAAATCCAAAACCTGAAACAGGAACTAGGCCGTAATGAAGGCGCACACCACGAGGCTGCCGATGCCCTCAAGCAGAGTGAACAGGAGATTAGCGAAACCAACCGCAAGCTCAATGAACTGCGCCAGCAACAAAAAGCGAACGCCGCCACGCTCGGTCAACTTGGCCAGCAGCAGAGCCATTTGCAGACCACCATACAGCAACAGCAGCAGCTCCTTAGCACCCAGTTTTATCGTCAGTATCTGAACGGCCAGCAAGGCTATTTACGGATATTGCTGGAACAGCAAGACCCCAACGTGGTGGAGCGCAATCTGCAATATTTTCGTTATGTGGCGCAAGCCCGTAGCAAGCTCATCACCAGTCTGCGCCACAATCTTGGGCAAGTGACAGAACTCAACACCAAGACAGAAGCCACCCTGAATAAAGTGGCGCTGCTGAAAAATGAGCAGGAAAAAAACAAACAGGATTTGAAAAAACAACAGGCTGAACACAAAGCGGTGATGAGCAGCTTAGCCCTTCAGATTCAAGCGCAGCGTGGTGAAATCACCAAGCTGCAACGCGATGAAAAACGCATTACCGAGTTGTTGCAGCGCTTAGCCAGAATTGCAGCGGCCACGCCTAAAAAGAAAACCACGAAAAAATCTCTTACTAAAGACACCTCCGACAGCAAAACGGAAAGCAAAGGAGAAGCACGTAACGAGGTCGTGCCAGAACCACTAGACGACAATGGCGTATTTGCGGCATTGCGGGGCAAGCTGCGCTTGCCGACCAAGGGTGAATTGACAAACAAATTCGGTGCAGCGCGCCCAGATAGCGGCATTTCGTGGAAAGGAATATTCATCCGCGCTAATGAGGGTAACGAAGTGCGCTCCATCGCCAATGGTCGTGTAGTGTTTGCCGATTGGTTGCGAGGTTTCGGCAACTTGCTCATCGTGGATCACGGAGAAGGCTATATGAGCTTGTACGGCAACAATCAGGCGCTATTCAAGAAAGTTGGCGATGAGGTACAAGCGGGTGACCATGTGGCTGCCATCGGCAACAGTGGGGGCAACCCGGAATCAGGGCTATATTTTGAGTTACGTCACAAGAGCAAACCGCTCGATCCACTTTCCTGGTGTGCTCTCAAATAAATTCTGTGTTTTAGAAAAGCCACCATCCCATCCAGGTGGCTGAAACCTGGACGATCAAGCCTAGAATCACCCACTGTGAGTATGTCCGGCTTCCGCTGGTGAACGCCATCACCGCCTTTGCCAGCGAATTGGACGAGAATGCAGCCAATATTGGGATCACCGCTGCTTCCGTGGTCAAATGCCCAGACGCCACCATTGAGGCGACCGAGATGGTCGAGGCATGGGCATCAGCCAGACCGGTCACCCCGGAGGCAATGACCAGCCCCGCTTGCCCAAACCAAGATTTCAGGGCTGCGGATACGATAATCACCGCAGCAATGAGGCTAGCGAAAACCAATGCCGTTTTGACGCTGACTGCCTGACTGCTTGTATCGGTTGATCCGCTATTTTCATGCAGAGACTTCAAGGTCACGACAGAACCATAGATGGCAATGACTGCCCCACCGCACAGCAAAGGTATGGCAAGCTTCAGCAGTGTAGGGGGGTGAATAGTCACAAGCAGCAGTGAGAATTGCAGGATTGTCGCCAGATTTGACAGTGTCGCACCCGCCACGGCGGCGCTGGTTAGATTGGGCGTTTCCTTGGCACGTACCCCCAAGGAGGCGATGGTTGCCGTGCTGGAAATGAAGCCGGAGACCAGGCCCACGATAGGCAAGCCGATACGTCCACCCAGCCAGCGCAGGGTGACGTGACCCAAGGCGCCGATCAACATCACCAGAATCACGACCAGCCACAAGTTTCGAGGATTAATCGCGTCGTATGGCCCCATAAAGCGGTTGGGTACCAGCGGCAAGACGATGAGCGTCGCTGCCGCGAGGATCAGTAAGTCGTTCAATTCATCCTTGGTGACTATGCCGCTGACGAAGCCGTGGATGGGTTCCTTGGCTGCAAGCAGTATGGCGGTGCACACGGCAAGTCCGGCTGCTAGGGGTACTGAACGCATCGCCAGTGCCCCCAATATTACGGTGAAGAGCAAGGCGATCTCTGTTGTCAGCCCGGGGTCATCATTTCTTTTGGTGAAATAAGCGGTGGTGGCAAATATCGTCACGCAGACGAGCGAGGCGACAAGTAGCCAGAAATTGAGGGTGATACTGATTGCCCCCAGCAATGCGGCGATGGTGAATGTACGTATCCCGGCAGAGGATCGGTCTGGCCCGCTCCCTTTGTTGCGTTCACGTTCGATACCAATGAGCAGACCGATACCCAATGCAACCGTTAAATTGATCCATTGTGCGTAATCTATACCCATGGCCTCAACTGTAAGCGTTTATTCTCGTTCGTACCAGCCCTTACTGGAGTTGACGATTTTTACCACAGTCAACATCACCGGAACTTCAATTAACACACCAACCACTGTGGCTAGCGCCGCGCCTGAATTGAGGCCAAACAAGCTAATCGCAGTTGCCACTGCCAGCTCAAAAAAGTTACTGGCACCAATCAAAGCAGACGGCGCCGCTACGCAATGCGCGACGCCAAAGTGACGGTTAAGCCAGTAGGCCAGGCCAGAATTAAAAAAGACCTGGATCAGGATAGGCACCGAGAGTAAAAGGATGATAATGGGTTGCGCCAGCATCTGTTTGCCCTGAAAACCGAAAAGCAAAACTAATGTGGCTAGTAAGGCACTAAGAGATAATGGTTGCAAGCTTTTTAGTAATTTCTTCAGTGATGTTTCATCACCATCCTTAAGCAAAATCCCCCGAATCAGCTGACTTCCAATGACTGGAATCACGATGTATAACAATACTGATAGCAATAATGTTTGCCAGGGGACGGTAATGGATGAGATGCCAAGAAGAAGCGCCACGATGGGGGCAAAGGCAAATATCATGATGGCATCGTTCAATGCTACTTGGCTAAGGGTGAAATGCGGTTCGCCATCGCAAAGGTTGCTCCATACGAAGACCATGGCAGTGCAGGGGGCAGCTGCCAACAGGATGAGGCCGGCGATATAAGAATCTATCTGGTCTGCAGGTAGCCAGTCGGAGAATAGGATACGGATGAAAAACCAACCCAGTAATGCCATCGAAAATGGTTTCACTGCCCAGTTGATGAACAGGGTTACGCCTATGCCACGCCAATGCTCTTTGACTTGAGATAGTGCTTTGAAGTCGATTTTGAGTAGCATGGGTATGATCATCAACCACACCAGTACGGCTACAGGTAGATTAATTTCTGCGATTTTCATGCTGCCCAGCATTGCAAAAGGTTGAGGTAGCCAATAACCTAGCGCCACACCTGCGACCATACAAAGAAAAACCCAAAGGGTTAAATAGCGTTCAAAGAATCCCATTAATGAAGCCTCTTGGTTGACAAGATTCTATTTTTCCATAATTATGGAAATATGGAAACTAAAAATATTATCGAAGCATTAAGTGCTTTGGCGCAGGAGACGCGTCTAAGTATTTTTCGTTTGCTGGTACAGGCTGGCGAAGAGGGAATTACGGCAGGAAAGTTGGCCGAAACCTTAAGCGCACCTGCACCTACATTGTCGTTTCATCTGCAACAATTACGTCATGCAGGTCTGATAAATTCGACCCGTAAAGGTACGCAAATTATTTATAGCGCCAGTTATCCAGCCATGAATGATTTAATTTCGTATCTGACTGAAAACTGTTGTCAGGGCAAGGCTTGTGGCGACAACAAAATTTGCTCTCCATTGATGGAAAGGAAATCTGCGTGATGGAAAACAGAATTTATAATGTACTTTTTCTATGCACTGGTAATTCGGCTCGTAGCATCATGGCTGAAAAGTTGATGGAACACTGGGGTAGAGGGAAATTCAAGGCCTATAGTGCGGGCAGTCATCCTACTGGCAAGGTCAATCCATTCGCCATACAGACACTACAAGCCCGTAAGCTTTCAACTGAAGACGTGCGCAGTAAAAACTGGGACGAATTTGCGGTAGAAGGTGCACCTCATCTCGATTTCGTATTTACTGTGTGCGACAACGCGGCAGGGGAAGTCTGTCCATACTGGCCAGGCCAGCCAATGACTGCACACTGGGGAGTAGAAGATCCCGCAGCAGTCGAGGGATCTGACGAAGAAAAGCTGAATGCGTTCCGCAAAATATGTAGTCATCTGGAAAACCGTATCAAGCTATTTGTTGCTCTCCCCATACAAAAACTCGATAACATGGGCATTAAGAAGGAAATTGAGGCTATTGGTAAAGCTTAGCAATTGGCTAGACTTAATCAGCTAAACCCTTGCAGGGATTGGTAGGATTACATAAGAACGCTTGCGGCGATTACCCTAATTGAGTAATCTTGCAAACTCGTAGGCAAGGGGATAAAGAATAATGAGTCAACACTATGACATGCTCGTCATCGGCAGCGGACCGGGTGGCAAGCGCGCCGCCATTCAAGCGGCCAAATTGGGCAAATCAGTTGCCATTATCGAAAAGCTCAGCATAATTGGCGGTGTCACCGTCCACACCGGCACTATCCCCAGCAAAACCTTACGCGAAGCTGTGCTTTATCTCACAGGTTGGACACAGCGTGGCTTGTATGGACATAGCTATCGCCTCAAACAACATCTCACCATAGACGATCTGATGCAGCGGTTGGAGATCACCATCCGAAACGAAGTAACGGTAATTGAGCATCAGTTGGCGCGTAACGGTGTAGT
Organism: Methylophilales bacterium; assembly: GCA_021414145.1. Classification (GTDB taxonomy): domain Bacteria; phylum Pseudomonadota; class Gammaproteobacteria; order Burkholderiales; family Methylophilaceae; genus CAILHX01. The sequence continues at coordinate 47,356 of JAIOOY010000061.1, forward strand.
CGTCGTTAAAGGAATGGCATCTTTTCTGGATGCTAATACTCTTGAAGTGGCTACATTGGATGGTGAATTAGAAAAATTCTCTGCGGATCGCATCGTGATTGCTGTGGGGACTGCTCCTATGCGTCCAGCTAGCGTGCCGTTTGATGACGAAACTATTATTGATAGTGACGGCATCCTCAAACTCAAGAAGATTCCCAAGAGTCTCACCATTGTGGGTGCAGGGGTGATTGGTGTGGAATACGCCTCTATTTTCAGCGCCATGGATGTACACGTCACCCTGATTGACGGTCGTCCAAATATGTTGGAATTTCTGGACAGAGAAATCGTGGATGAACTGGCCTATGGCTTGCGCCATCGTGGTGTTGCTTTGCGTTTGGGCGAGACGGTGGCCGAAATTAAAAAGACCGATGGTGACATTGAAGTGCACTTGGAAAGTGGAAAAATTGTGCGTTCCAATCTGGTGATGTACGCCGCAGGGCGCACTGGGGTAACCGCAGGGCTTAAGTTAGAGAATGCTGGTTTGGCCGCAGATAATCGTGGACGCATCAAAGTGGACAAAAACTACTCAACGGAAGTGCCGCACATCTACGCGGTGGGTGACGTGATTGGCTTCCCTAGTCTAGCTTCTACCTCCATGGAGCAAGGGCGTGTGGCCGCCTGTCACGCTTTAGGGCGACCTATCGCTGCCGTTCCTGAGCATTTCCCTTTTGGAATCTATAGCATCCCCGAAATCAGCATGGTGGGGGCAACGGAGCAAGAACTCACCGCCGCTAATATTCCCTATGAAGTCGGCATCGCTCGCTTTAGAGAAACCGCGCGTGGGCAGATTTTGCGGCTGGAAGAAGGCTTACTCAAATTGCTATTTGGGTTGAAAGATAGAAAATTACTTGGAGTACACATCATAGGTGAAGCCGGTACCGAACTGGTACACATAGGTCAAGCTACGTTGGCACTTGGCGGCACACTTGATTACCTAGTCAATACCGTATTTAACTACCCTACGCTATCCGAAACCTACAAAATTGCCGCTTTAGATGCATGGAACAAGATGCCCGCTGAAAACGGACATTAAAAAAAGCCCGCAACAAGCGCGGGCGAGGGGGGAGGAATAGTGGAAAGAGCTACTTCATAAAATGATTGGCGTAGCGGGGATTCATGCGTGAAAGTGGCATCAGCATCAGCAAATCGGCACAATTGAAATCGGCATCCCAATGAGGTTCACCACATATATAAGCGCCTAGGCGAAGATAACCCTTGAGCAAAGGTGGACAGTTGGTGGTGCTTTGCTGTTCGAAAGCTTCGAATGGCAACGGGCAATGTGGGAAGACGCGGTATTCAATTGGGGCGAGATGTTTATCTCTGAGGTCACGATACAGGCTTGCCGCGTTTTGACCGCCATCTCCCATAGGGATACTGGCACAGCCAAGTGCATATTCATAATTATGAGTCAGCATGTATTTGGCCAAGCCTGACCACAGCATCGTAATCGTCGCGCCATTGCGATAGTCTGGGTGCACGCAGGACCGCCCCAACTCCACCATGGACGGTGCTAAATGCATCAGCCGACTCAGATCAAACTCGCCTGCTGAGTAATATCCCCCAGCCTCGCTCGCCATATGTGGATCAAGAATACGGTAAGTCCCTACGACTTCACCACTCTCGGTATCACGTACTAATAAGTGGTCGCAAAAAGCGTCAAATCCATCTTGATCCAAGCCGTCGTTTGCCTGGAGATCGGCACCCATTTCCTCACTAAAAATTTTAAAACGCAGGCGTTGTGCCTCGGCCACCTCTGAAGGGTTTCTGGCGAAGCTATAAGCCAATTTTGGTCTTTCTAAACGGGTAGATGGGGCAACAGACTCTTGGTGTGGCATGGTGAACAGTTCGTCTAGCATTTGGCATTCCTTCCTTTAACATTGCCGCCACTTTAGTGAGGAAGGATGACAGTTACGCGACTTTTTTATGAAATTTCAATGACGTGGAGGGTGTGAAAATGTCATTAAATTGAAACAAATAATTCACCAAGCCGCGTTTCCATAGCATTTATTATGACAGCCTGATGACAATCGCCACTTAAAGGAGAATTTTTATGGCCGAAACCCCTAAACCCGTACCTAGTAAACCAGCTGCAAACAAGGTGGTAGCTAAACCCAAAACATCTGCGGCGAAACCAGCAGCGAAGATCGCTGCCAAACCGGAGAAGAAAGTGGTAGTAAAGCCCGCGGTGAAGCCGGTGGCTAAGAAGGTGGCTACACCTAAAGTTGCAACTAAGAAAGTGGCCAAACCCGCCAAAGCTCCCAAAGTCAAAATGATACGTGATAGTTTCTCACTACCTGCGCCAGACCATGCCTTGCTTACGACGCTGAAAAAATCCTGCCAAGATCAAGGACGCAAAGTGAAAAAGAGTGATTTGTTACGCGCCGGTATAAGTTTGCTGAGCAAGCTGTCTCCTGGTGAACTTGCCAAACTAGTCTAGTTTGATTTCCCCTCAAAACGAATGAAAAAAAGCCCGCTACGAGAGCGGGCTTGTGAGGTGTGCACGGCGAACCGTGCAATGGAGTGATTTGTTAAACGTTCCGTGTTGCTTTTAGAACATGATTTGGGTGCGCATCAACAAAGCATCTTCACCATTTTCAAGCTTGTTGTTGACTGTTACGCCACCAGTTGCAGTGTAAGGATTTGCAAATTCCGTTTTAACATAGTTCAACATGACGCGGAAGTTCGGATTCGGCAGGAATTTAATACCGACAGTCCATTCATTTGCCTCGGTATAGCCCGAGCCACGAGTAACGCCATTTGTGGTTCCGGCTGCAGCCACCGTAGTACCTAAACCTTGTGTAATGAAATCGCTGGCGTCGTATTTGTCGAAACGCACACCCAATTCCCACAAGCCCCAGCCGTCCGTAGAGGCTGCAACCATTGGGTGAACAAACTCATTCTTAGGTTTGAGTGCACCCATAACGCCGTTTTTGTAGAAGTCGGCATATTTCTCGCCAGTGAGTATCCACATGGCTTCCACATACCATGCATCTTGGTCGACACTAGTGCTAGCGCTAGTAGTTGTATCGTAATCGAAGCTTGTGCGCAACCATTCACCTTGAATCTTGAATGGACCATAGGCAGCAATACCTTCCAAACCTACGCGCTGACGATCGATTGAACGACTAGGACCAGATCCAGCGGTTGTAGCGGCAACGAGGACTGGTAATGTATGGAACCTAACGCCTGATTGTGTTTGAACGGTACCACCAGCACCTATATTTCCAACAGGAACGTCTCCTTTGGAAAAGGCAACGCCGCCATGCAGAATCATAGTCTTATCATCCATCCACTCTGCAGCGTTGGCGGTCACGCGGCCGATAAAGTCTTTATCATCAACTCTGTTATCAACATCGCCACTGTTTTGACCGGCGCCATTAGATACAGCCAAAGCATAGGTCCAGCCTTTGAAAGGAACGCCATGAACCATGGCACCGAGTTCTTCGTTTGGTGCCATTTGATTGACGAATGAGCGCTCCATGAAGTCGATATTATTGGAACTGGTCATTTTTTCCTGAGTCATCGGCATCTTGAATTGACCGAAACGGAACTGCGCTTCTTCCCACCAGTTGACGTTCAAAAACGCTACGTCATCGGTAGCTCCAACGCCACCAGAGCCAGCAGCATTGCCGTTAGCTTGTTGAAGATTGGTGCTGATTTCATATTCGTAGCTGTTGTAGAACTTACCTTTAACAGCAATCCGTGCGCGACGCAAAGCAAAATTGTTAGAACCAACAGCGGTTCCGTTAGCTACGCCTGCAAAACCAGCAGGCGCTGCGTTACCAAGATCATTTTTGTCGTAGCCAAAAGCACGGCCATCTAACTGTACACGGCCACTTATTTGCATACTGTGCTGCTTGTCACCACTTTCCCAGACGATGCCGTCTTTGAATGAAGCCTTGATTTCGCTTTGTTTCTTTACTTTCTCAGTATCACGAGTTGCATTGAATTCGTCATACTCTTGTTCGGTCAGAATGCCCTTGTCTTTCAGTTTCTTGAGCAGGTCATCGGATGAGTCTGCCAATGCGACTTGGCTGCATGCCAGCATAAGAACGCTGGAAACTGCCAATGCAATGACGCGTGGCTTCATAGTACGTTGCATGTTTATCCCCTAAATAAATGAATCGGAAAGCGCTTATTCGCTTGACGGAGATTCTGGTGGGGAAATATGACAACTATATTACAAAGAGTGATTTTTACTAGAGAATGTTGCGCAAATACAACAGTTTGGGAAGCTGTAGGAGCGACGCTCCTAGAGGTAGTTGGAAATGGCTATTTTTATCAGGTTTCGGGGCGCATATGAGGGAATAAAATCACGTCGCGGATACTGGGAGAATCAGTCAGCAACATCACCAAGCGGTCTATTCCTATGCCGCAGCCACCAGTAGGTGGCATACCGTATTCCAAGGCGCGGATGTAGTCAGCATCGTAGTACATGGCTTCAGCATCGCCTGCTTCTTTGGCTTGTGCTTGCTGCATAAATCTTGCAGCTTGATCTTCGGCATCGTTTAACTCGGAAAATCCATTCGCGATTTCGCGACCAGTGATGAAAAGTTCAAAGCGCTCGGTAATACCGGGGCGGGTATCAGAGCCACGTGCGAGCGGCGAGACTTCAACCGGATAATCAATAATATAAGTCGGTTGCCACAGATGTGCTTCAGCAGTTTCTTCAAACAAAGCCAGTTGCAATGCGCCCAAGCCGACATGCGGCAGCGGCTCAACACCAAATTTTTTCAGTGCTTGACGTAACAAACTGGCATTTTCTAATTGTTCTAGCGTGTATTCAGGCGCATATTTTTGTATCGCACCCACAATAGTTAAGCGTTGAAATGATTGGCTTAGATCTACTTCGCGGCCTTGATACATTACGGTCGCTGTGCCGAGCGCCGCCACCGCCGCAGCACGCAGGCAGTTTTCGGTAAAATCCATCAGCCATTGATAATCGGTATAAGCAGCGTAGAACTCCATCATGGTGAATTCGGGGTTATGGCGAACGGAGAGTCCTTCGTTACGGAAGTTGCGGTTGATTTCGAACACGCGCTCAAAACCCCCTACGACAAGCCGCTTCAAATAAAGCTCAGGCGCGATACGCAAAAACATTTGCATATCCAGCGCATTGTGATGCGTGGCAAAAGGCCTTGCAGAAGCGCCACCGGGGATGGGATGCAGCATAGGTGTTTCAACTTCTAAAAAGCTGTTTTCCAGCATGAAGCCGCGAATGGCTGCAACGATTTTACTGCGTGAGATAAAAGTCTTGCGAGTCTCCTCACTGACGATTAAATCCACATATCGCTGGCGATACTTGGTTTCTTGGTCACTTAGCCCATGGAATTTTTCGGGCAGAGGACGGATGGACTTGGTCAGGATACGTAGCTTGTCTACTTTGATAGAAAGCTCGTCCGTCTTGGTTTTGAACAGTACGCCTTCTGCACCGAGAATATCGCCCAAATCCCATTTTTTGAAAGCATCGTAGAGTTCTTCGCCGATGTTGTCGCGGGTGATAAATAACTGGATACGCTCGCTGGGGTCTTGCAGAGTGGCAAAACTGGCTTTGCCCATCACGCGTTTTAACATCATGCGGCCAGCCACGCTGACACGCACGCCTTCGGCTTCTAAGGTTTCAGCAGTTTTAGCATCGTGCGCAGTGTGTAAATCACCCGAAAAGTGGCTGCGGCGGAAGTCATTGGGGAAAGCCACGCCTTGCTCACGCATGGTTTTGAGTTTTTCACGGCGTTCTGTAATGACGTGACTCTCGTCTTGTTGAGATGATTCTACTTGTTCGCTCAATTTATACTCCTTGCTTCAAACTTTCACTGATAAACGGGTCAAGATCGCCGTCCAACACGCCTTGCGTATTGCCGATTTCTACATTGGTTCGTAGATCTTTAATGCGCGATTGATCCAATACATAACTGCGAATCTGATGTCCCCAGCCGATGTCGGTTTTGGAGTCTTCCATGGCTTGTTTTTCTTCGTTACGTTTGCGTAACTCAAGCGCATAGAGTTGGGCTTTCAGCATTGCCATCGCTTCGGCACGGTTGCGGTGTTGCGAGCGGTCATTTTGGCATTGCACCACAGTATTGGTGGGGATGTGGGTGATACGTACTGCCGAATCAGTCTTGTTGATGTGCTGACCCCCCGCACCGCTGGCGCGGTAGGTATCGATGCGTAAGTCTGCGGGGTTGATGTCCACCTCGATGGAATCATCCACTTCTGGATAAGTGAATACACTGGCAAACGAGGTGTGGCGGCGGTTGCCGGAGTCGAAAGGGGATTTGCGCACCAAACGATGTACGCCACTTTCGGTGCGTAAATGACCATAGGCGTATTCACCACTGATTTTTAAGCTGGCGCTCTTGATGCCCGCCACATCACCTTCGGATTCTTCCAGCACTTCCACCTGGAACCCTTTACGTTCGCAGTAGCGCAAATACATACGGAGCAGCATGGATGCCCAATCCTGGGCTTCGGTGCCGCCGGAGCCGGATTGAATATCCAGAAAGCAGGCATTGGCATCCATTTCGTGCGAAAACATGCGGCGGAATTCTAATCCAGCGACTTGTGTTTCTAGGTTGTTGGCATCGGTTTCTATGGCGATGAGCGTGTCGTCGTCATCCTCTTCTTTAGCCATGTCAAAAAGTTCTAGTGCATCTTCCAAACCAATGGAGATGTTTTCCAGCGTCAGCACTATGGCTTCTAAAGTTTTTTTCTCGCGGCCGAGGGCTTGTGCTTTTTCTGCATCGTTCCAAATGTTTGGATCTTCAGCGAGCTGGTTGACTTCGATGAGACGCTCTTGCTTGCCGTCGAAGTCAAAGATACCCCCGTAAGTCAGCACAACGGGTTTGCATGCCTTGCAAATGATTGGAGATGGCGTTGAGTCTTTCGGCTTCCATAACACTTACTGTGCTCAGATTTGTAAAGGGAGCGATTATAACAGCCTCAACAAGGTCTACTCACAAGCGCGCCCTATGAAATTATTGTGGTGCAATGTGAGATTTTTCACAAAAGTGTCATAATTGAGTACTAAGATTCGGAGCGTCATGAACCCTGACTAATCGGAGATATAAATGCTGAACACAAC
>JAIOOY010000055.1 GCA_021414145.1 Methylophilales bacterium
GCACCAGCCTCTAGCATGCGCATGCTACCAGCCCCTGAAAGTATCCGCAGTTTAGGCGACTTGCGCCAAACGCTAGTTGCGGCGGATTATTTTGAAGCGATTACCTATAGCTTTGTTGACGCTGCATGGGAGCAAAATCTAGCCAACAACCCTAACCCGATAATGTTACGTAACCCTATCGCCAGCAATATGAGTGTGATGCGCTCCAGCCTGATGGGTGGCTTGTTGGATGCGTTGAGTTACAACCTCAATCGTAATCATGCGCGAGTACGGTTGTTTGAAATCGGTGCTTGCTTTAGCAACATAAATGGCTACACGCAAAGAACCAAGCTCGCTGGCCTATGTTACGGCAGTGCCGCTCCTGAACAATGGGGCGAAGCGTCGCGTCACGTGGATTTTTATGATCTTAAAGCCGATGTAGAAAAGCTCGTCGGTGCTGGCGTAAGGTTCGCTACTGCAGAGCATCCCGCGCTACATCCAGGCCAGTGCGCCAGTGTATGGTTGGGTGGAAAACAAATCGGTATTCTAGGAACGCTGCACCCGCGTTGGCAGCAGCACTATGATTTGCCGCAAAGCGCGTTGCTGTTCGAGCTGGACGTCGCGGCTCTTACCACCCAGTTAGTCCCCACTTTCACAGAAGTCCCTAAATTTCCCGCTATACGTCGCGATTTGGCCGTGGTCGTTGATGAAGTGGTCTCCGTACAAAGTATGCTGGATGCCATGCTAAAAACTGCGAATACGGTGGTGAGCGAGCTTGCCTTATTTGATATTTACCGTGGTGCAGGCATAGGTCAAGGCAAAAAAAGCCTTGCATTTCTGGTGCTTATGCAAGATACTCAAAAAACTTTGACGGATCAGGAAGCCGATTCTGCTATGCAAGGCTTGTTAAAAACCTTGACGGAGCAGTTTGGCGCAACTCTACGTAGTTAGAGCAATTTAGTAAACTTAACTATAGTAATTTTTAAGAAAAATCATGACACTGACTAAAGCCGACCTCGCCGACCTGCTCTTTGAACAAGTTGGCTTAAACAAGCGCGAAGCCAAAGATATGGTAGAAGCATTTTTTGAAGAAATCCGCACCTCGCTGGAAGAAGGTGACAGCGTCAAGCTTTCCGGATTCGGCAACTTTGAGTTGCGCCAAAAAGCCGAACGCCCCGGCCGCAATCCAAAAACTGGTGAAGGCATCCCTATCACCGCTCGCCGTGTGGTTACATTCCACGCCAGCCAGAAATTGAAGGCCTCGGTGGAAGATCATTATGCAGCAGGCAAGCACTAGTAAAACTCCGCTTCCACCCATACCCGCCAAACGCTACTTTACTATAGGCGAGGTCAGCGATTTGTGTGGTGTCAAACCGCATGTGCTGCGCTATTGGGAGCAAGAATTCACCCAGCTCAAACCCGTTAAACGACGCGGCAACCGGCGCTATTACCAACATCACGAAGTCATCCTCATCCGCCGCATCCGCGATTTGCTGTATGAGCAAGGGTTCACCATCAACGGTGCTCGTCATCAGCTAGAAGATAATCCTGCGGGTGGTATAGTTTCTCCAGCTGTAGCGGCAGAAGCAGTGTCGTTTGTGCCGCCCAGGGTGGAAGTCGCAGCGACCCCCATGTATGACTGGAATGGTTTGCGGGCAGAACTTGAAGAAGTTGATGCTTTGCTGCAGACAGCTGCGGCTTAGACGATAATCCCACCGCCAAGACAAACTTGGCTCTCGTAAACTACCACTGACTGCCCCGGTGTCACCGCCCATTGCGGTTCGGCAAAACCTATCTCACAGTCGTTTTTTCCTAATCTGTCTATTTCACACGGCGCATCGGCTTGGCGGTAGCGCGTTTTGGCGGCATACACCCAATGTTCGCGCGGATCATGGCCTGCAATCCAGTGCGTGTTGTCAGCACTTAAACTGCCGCGTAGCAGCAGCGGGTGGTCGTGGCCTTGCACTACGATTAGGATGTTCTTGATCATGTCCTTGGCCGCTACAAACCAAGGTTCGCCATTACCATCGCGGCTGCCACCGATATTCAAGCCTTGTCTTTGACCCAAAGTGTAATACATCAAGCCTTCGTGTTGCCCAACCACTTTACCTTCCGGGGTTTGCATCTCGCCCGGTTGCTTCGGCAGGTAGCGGTTAAGGAATTCCCTAAAAGGGCGTTCGCCAATGAAGCAGATACCGGTGGAATCCTTCTTTTCGCTGGTCGGCAGACCCGCTTGTCGCGCCATTTCACGTACATCGCGCTTGTATAAATCACCCAGCGGAAACAGCGTTTTCGAGAGTTGCGCCTGATTGAGGCGATAAAGAAAATAGCTCTGGTCCTTGGTGCCATCCTCGGCCTTGAGTAACTGGAACAGGCCGTTTCGCTCACGCACCTTAGCGTAGTGGCCAGTCGCAATCATGTCTGCGCCAAGATTCATCGCATGGTCTAGAAATGCGCGGAATTTTATTTCTGAATTACATAGAATATCGGGGTTGGGCGTACGTCCCGCTTGGTATTCAGCAAGGAAATTGGCAAATACTTTTTCCTTGTATTCGGTGGAGAAATTCACTGCTTCAATCTCGATGCCAATGCGGTCGGCCACTGCTGCGGCATCAATTAAATCCTGGCGCGATGGGCAGAACTCCTCGGTGTCGTCGTCTTCCCAGTTTTTCATGAACAGACCGACCACCTCATAACCTTGCTGCTTTAATAGCAATGCGGCTACGGAGGAATCTACTCCGCCAGAAAGTCCAACCACCACGCGCTTAGTCATAATGCAGATGGGTAAGCAGGTTTAAAGGGAATTGTTTGCCCAACAGATAATCCTCAATGCAGGTCATCACCTGCGGGCTGCGATGGCGATCTTGGCAAGCGCGAATTTCATCTAGAGACATCCATACTGCTCGCACAATACCGTCATCCAAAGTTTGTGCAGGATCATGGTCAGATACCTCGCCAATAAACGCAAATCGTAAATAGGTGGGTTCTTTTTGCGGATGTTTCCAGTGATAAACGCCGAGCAAGGCGCTGGGGGTGAAGTGATACGCGGTTTCTTCTTGCGTTTCGCGGATGGCAGCTTGGGTGAGGGTCTCACCTTCCTCCAAATGACCTGCGGGCTGGTTGAACATCAAGCCATCGGCGGTTTCTTCTTCTACCAGCAAAAACTTGCCGTTTTGCTCAACGATGGCGGCGACGGTAACGTGAGGTTTCCAGATGTGGGACATGGCGCGGTCACTTTCAAATTGGTCGGGACGGCAAGATTCGAACTTGCGACCCCTTGCACCCCATGCAAGT
>JAIOOY010000049.1 GCA_021414145.1 Methylophilales bacterium
GCCGCAGAAGTCCATTGATAATAAAAGAAATTTTGCCACAGATTGCTGGTGAACCATGAGGCTTCATTAAGGCCGATTATAAATGAACCAGCACCAGTACAGTAAACAGTGCTTCCAGATATGATGCATGGGCTGGTAGCCGATACAAAAACGTTTTGTGGAGACTTGGCATAAGTAAAGCGCGGGCTTAAACCTGAGCCGGTGAGTGAGCAGACACCCGCCGAAGTACAATCGAAATGTCGGCTATTTGTGACGTTACGGCATTGCCCTGCGCCCGTGCAAGTACAAGAAGTTCCGCTCCGAGTGCAGGAGCCACTGTTGGAGGTGTAGCTACCACCGCTGGCTCGGGAATGTGTGACGCTAGCAAACAAACCAAAACTACATGAGCAAGAAGTTGATGATGAACAGGTACATGTATCAGTGACATCAACAGGCACCATACCACTAGTGCTTGTTCCTGATGAGTTAAAACTGTTCACTGCAGAACCCAGAGGCGCGGCATAAGGGAAGCGCCCGACAGCGCTGTTGTACTTGGTCAATAGCCCTTGAGCTTCTGCTGCCGCTCTTTTTGTCGCCTCTTCCATCAATTCATCTATGGTGATGTACACCAGTTTGTCATTGAATTTGTATGTGCCGTTATAGCATGGGTTATTGCTTGAAATGGATCGTGCATCATCCCCTTTGATGAAATCGTTATCCATATCGGCATTGCTATAGGTACCAGCAACAAAAGGGTTAGAAGTGCAGCCGTTTGCAATGGTGATGCTGTCTAGGTATTGATTTACGCCAGCCAATGGAGAAGAGGGTCTGCTTTGCCCGTCTAAGGGTGGCCCTGGAATGAAAATGATTGCTGCCACACGGTTGCTTAAGATGTTTCCCCGACCGTCTCTTATGGTTAGCCAAGGGTAGGGTAAGGATGCACCCGAACAGTCGTAGGCATTGTTGTAGCTAAGGTTAAGAATGCTAGGATTCAGTATAGTTAAGCATGTGGGATCTACCAGATTGCCAGAAATTGCGTACCAAGGCATTCTTCCATCAACGTCGTTTTCAGAAGGTGAGTTAACGGCTATGCCCAAGTCTTTCCAGGGCAAGCGCCCCAAGCAACGCAAATTAATGCCGCTACCTATCAAGGGAATGCCATTTATCTGGCTGACATCAAGGCACCCCGACTCGGCTGTGCCATTATAGTCACTGTCTGCTGTGACATCTGGCCTAATAAGATCGCCGGGTCTTTGCCCCCCCCCATTCGCTCCTAGTACATAGGCCAGTAAAAATTCTTTTTCTTGGGCAAGCTGCTGATTGTCGCTGATATCTCGCTCAATCTTTGCAGTGTTCTGACTAAATGCGCCAACAATTAATGCCGTAGCTCCTAGGCCAATCAAAAACGCAACAAAAACCAGCGCGTATCCTTTACTCCGAAAGGGATTGCGACACGATAACATGAGTTTTTTCAGATGCGCAGACATGGGACAAAGTCCTATTTTTCAGCCGATGCCGTGGTTTCTGAATTTGGTTTGAGCAAGTCAATAAGGGCAGATGCTTTTTTCTTCAATTCATCCACGCCCTCACCCAGCTTGGCGCTAATTTTATCCACTACATTTTCAGACTCTTGTTCTGGCTCAATGCGTGGTACATCACGCAGATTGTTGTATACCCTGTTGCTATTGGGATCATAGACTTGCCCTGGGCGCAGGCTGGCAGCTTTTTTCTCATCGGTTAGAACTATCTTTACCTGTCCTTTGTCGGCACGTAATTTCTCTACTTTCACTGTTTGGCTAGTAGATTTTTCGGCCATCGGACGATCATTCACCCATACGGTGTTTTTGCCATCACTACGGCTGATGTAGCCATTGACGATTACTGGGGAACTGGCTTTTTTGCTCACCACGGGTGCGTCTTCAGTTACAGCTTCTTGTTCAATGTCTTTTGAGGTGATTACTTTATCCGGTGCCTTACTGTTTTTGCGCACAATGTCCAATGTCGCGCGGTCACTGGGAGTCAAAAATAAACGCCCCAAGCGCGCATCTTCTGCGATGGTGATGGTGGGTAGAGCTAATAATAAAATCAGTATCAATCTCATGGTTTGGCCTTGGTTGGCTCGGCAAGGGTGAGCCAGTCAATTTCACATTCGGAATCAAGGTTGGGCTCAAATCTTCCTCTCAAGGTGTTATTGGTGCGGCTGATGGTGCAATCTCGCAACATGAACGGCGGATTGTTTTCAGCAGGCAAAGCGGCAAACAAGGTGAGCAGGTCGTTTTCATAGAGCATAGCCATGCTCAGTTTCATCTCTGAGCGGTGTAGTTTGAAGCTGCCCGTGTTAACGGGGAACGCTGGCTTGTAGTCTTTTTGGGCATCAATGTTGTAGATTACCCCGAACAGTTTGTTTTGTTGATTGATTTTACGTATGTCGGAAATCCAGTCTATGCGCTGCTCTTCGCCGATGAATCCACGCTTTATCAGACCCTCATACAAAGGTAGATACTTGGCAATATTGTCTTTTTCAGTACCGGAAGATTGATTTTTCTGGCGCGCTTGTTCGAGCGCGGCTTGTTGTGTCTGCAGAGCTTCCGAGGCTTTAACTTGGCGACTGTCAGTCATTGAGACCATGAGGTAAGCAAGAACCAAAGCAGCTAGCAGAGTAATAAGCGGAATTTGCAGTTTGCGCAGGTCTTCTATGCTGAATTTCATGGTTTCGTCACCGTAGGCTTTTCGGGTTCCACAGGCTTGAGAAAGAACTTCACCATAAAGTGTGCTGGGTCTTGACTGCTGGTATTGTCGTCCAGCGTATTGCCCGATAGAGTAGTTTTGGAGCTGGTGTTCACCGGTTGTTGCACGATGGTCACTTGGGCGACTTGTTTGTTTTGTCTGAGTGTTCCTGCGAATTTGTCTACGCTGGCCAGCGCGGCGCGGTAATCGCCTGTGAAGTCTTTGATTTCTCCTGAAACAAATCCGATTTCATATAAACCGCTGGGTGGCTTGGCTGGCGTAGGTGCTGGCGGCTGACCAGTTGTTGCCGCCGATTTGGATACTCCAGGAGCATCATCAGTAAATTTAGCGTCTTCAGTTTGCTTCCAACGCAGTCGGCTAATGCTGAGTTCTGGCTGTGTTTCCAGCGCTTCGCTGACTATCTGCATGAAGCGTTGCGGTGTTTGATTGAGCGAGTCGAATTTTTGAGCAAGCTCCACTGCTACTTTCAAGTCTTTACCAGGAATGGGCGTGTCAGGGAAGTTGTTGGATACACTTCTGTAAAGATTTTCTTGTATCAGCGTTTGCGTGGCGGCAGCTTCGGTTTGTTGCTTGATATCAGCCGTACTCAGTATGTCGCCAAAAGCTAATGCTGCAGCAGCAGTTACGCATAAGGCACTGGCGATGTTGAGGCCGAGCCCTATTTGCAATAGCCGATAATTTTTGGTTTTTGATGCGCCGACAAGGTTGTCGCTAATCTGGCCTTTTGCCAGCGCTTGCATATGCAGCAAATCTGGATAACGCGCCAGCAAATCGGCACTTATACCTACTTTTTTTGCCAGTTCGTGCGGCGGAATGATGTCGCACAGAACACCTTGTGTAGCTTCAAGCTGTTGCGAGAAGTCATTTGCGAGTGGAGTGGTGGCGAGGTACACCAGATTGACGGGGGCTTCTCTGGATAACATCCGCAAGCTAATTAAATATAAGCGCGTTCTTTCGGTTTCGCTCAAATAAAGTTTTTCAAGCTTTTCTTCATCCACTCCGGCGAGTGGGGTGATGCGGCTTAAGCGCAAATGTTGATCTGAAAAATAGCTTTGGCGCAAACCAGCGGTTTGGCGCGTCATGAGAAATAAATCTGGGTACTTGAGTTTAAGCGAGCGGACTAATAACTGGCTTACCATAGGTAGCAGATAAACGCCGGCGAGAGGAGCTGCTTGTTCTTCAATCGCGTTTACCCACGGGGTGAGCAGGTCGGGATTGACCAGTGCAGTGAATAATATGCGGTCATCACGACGTTTGTCGGCTTCACGACCAAGAAACTGGGCTGTTTTGTACTCACTATTGCGGTAAAGCTGTGACAGCTTGCGCTGCAACATCTCTTTGCGAGCTTGGCCGCTACTATGCGGCATTACTTCCTGCCGAAAATCTTCTTCTACAGCGTCGGCAATCAAATGTACTGGGGCACTGCGATGTGCTTGAAGAAACAGACGGAATTTATCCTGACCAGCTTGGTCGTTGGTAAATACCGCACAGGACACAAAACGCCCCATGCGCCATAATCCTACCGTGGCTTGTCTAGAACTGATGCAGGCAATTATTTTAGAAAGCATATGAGCGATTAGAATTGCATTTTACTAAATGAATCATACACAGGACCCAGAACCGCGAACATAATTAGACCCAATATCCCGCCCAGTACTACCGTTAGCGCCGGTTCAATCAAAGCCAGCATTTTATCTATAGAGTCATTTACGTCGCGATTATAGAGGTAGGCGATATTGAGCAACGATTTATCCAGTGCACCCGTACTTTCCCCCATTTTAATCATGCGCACTACCATAGGTGGAAACATCCCGGTGCCATGAAAGGCTTCACTCATACGCTCACCACCAGAAATCTGTTGATGCGCACGGCTCAAGCTATCCGCCACTACCTCATTATCCACGATACCCTCGCAGGTTTTAATAGCATCCAAAATGGGAATACCTGTTTGATACATTAGCGCAAAATAACGCGCAAATCGCGCCATGATGATTTTTTTAAGTATATCTCCTGTGATAGGGACATTGAGCTTGATGTAGTCAAATTTATAGCGGGCGGCGGCACTTTTTTTAAGAGTAATGATAATCGCGGTAATGATAACGGCGGGGACTAAAATAAAAGCCCACCAATAATTAACTAAAGCATCAGAGACGGCGATGATAAATCTGGTTTGTAATGGGAGTTCTTGGCCTAGATTCTTGATAAATACTGCCATCTGCGGCACCAAGAACGTCATCAAAAAGGTGGTGGCACCTAGCACTACAGTCAAAACAAATAGCGGATAGGCCAACAACTTCTTGGTTTTAGCAACGAGTTCACCTTGCCATTTGAGGGTGTTGGCCAAATTGTCGAATACTTCGGTAAGTTGACCGGTTTGCTCGCCAGCTTTAACCAGACTCAAAAAAACATTGCTGAATACTTTTGGGTGTTCTTCCATGGCTTGAGACAACATCTGTCCGCCTTCTACTCCAGATACCAAGCCACTCAATACTTCACGAAACGCTGGGTTGGGCGTGCTATCACGCAGTTCAGCCAAGCCTTCCAGTAAAGGCACACCGGCACGGGAGAGTTGTTCCATTTGGAAAGCAAACATCACGAGGTCTTCCAGTTTGGCTTTGGCTCCACCAAACATTTTCTGGCGCTGGCTGGCCAAACGCGAGGTAATGAGGTCAATCCCCATGCGCTTCAGGCGCAACTCGAGGTCCACCTCATTAAGGGCATCCATCTGGCCTTGCGCGGGTTTGCCACTTTGATCAACCGCTTTGTAGGTATAGATGGGCATGGCGTGATGTCGTTTTAGCTTAGCTTGCTGGTAAGGTCAACCACGCGGCCAATTTCTTCTATGCTGGTATAGCCTTCAATGACGCGGCGTATGCCATCGTCAGCCAAGGTTACAAAACCTTGAGTGATGGCGATTTCACGTAACTCATCCATGTGCGCACGGCGCGCGACGAGGGAATCCAGTTTGCTATTGATACGCAGTATTTCCATGAGAGCGATACGGCCTTTGTAGCCACTGTATCCACAGCGCTTGCAGCCCACATTGCGGTAAATCTTGGTAGTTTCAGAAGGTTTCAAGCCCAAAATTCGCCTTTCTTCGGTACTAGGGTCGTAGGCTTCTTTGCAATACTGGCAGAGCGTGCGTACCAAGCGTTGGGCGATGATGCCGATAATGTTGCCGGCCATGATGTCAGCCGAAATGCCAATATCAGAAAGGCGTGGAAAAGTGCCGAGCGCAGAATTGGTGTGCAGGGTTGAAAACACTTGATGGCCGGTCATGGCCGCGCGGAAAGCCATTTCGCAGGTCTCATGGTCGCGCATTTCACCGACCAGAATAATGTCCGGGTCTTGGCGCATGATAGAGCGTATACCATTGCCGAAATCAATCTTATTAGCTTCACTTACCGAAGTTTGACGCATCAGCGTAACCGGATATTCCACAGGATCTTCCAAGGTCATGATATTGACCGACTCGGTATTCACGTATGACAGTAACGAATACAGCGTGGTGGTTTTACCACTACCAGTAGGACCCGTCACCAGCAAGATACCCTCAGGGCGTGACATCATGACTTTGAGTAGTTCCAGTACCTCAGGCCGCAAACCCATGCGCTCCAGCGGGATAATGGATTTTTCTCTATCCAGCACACGTAGCACAATGTTTTCGCCATGTATCGTGGGGTGACTGGCAACGCGGAAGTCAATGCTGCGGCCGCCTACAGTGATACCTAGACGACCGTCTTGCGGCGCACGGGTTTCAGCGATGTCCATGCCGCTCACTACTTTCAGTCGTACCGCGATACCAGGCCAGTAGCTTTTGTGTAAGCTGCGAATTTGTTGCAGTACTCCGTCAATGCGATAACGTACCCGTAAAAAAGCGTATTCTGGTTCAAAGTGAATATCCGACGCGCCTCTCTTAACCGCGTCCATCAACAGCGCACCGACTAAACGTACAACTGGTTGCGTGTATTCATCACCGGCTGCGGTTTGCAGACTGGAATAGTCAATCTCACCCGTCTCGATTTCGCGCAAGATACCGTCAACCGAGAGTTCATATCCATAAAACTGATCCATGCTCTCTTCAAGTTGGGCTTCACTTGCTAGCATGGGGTGCACTAGAATCTGCCCGCCAAGCATCGCACGCAGTTGATCCAGCGCCACTACGTTGAACATGTCGGCCATACCGACAATCAAGGTCTGTGAAATTTCATTAAACGATATAGGGAGCAGATGATTACGGCGGGCAAAGTCTTCCGGCACCATCTTCAGCGCCTCGGCATCGGCGATGACGGTGTTGAGGTCTACGCTTTCTTGACCTATGGTATGCGCGACCAGATCGCGTACCATGGCCTCGGTGACGAAGCCCAGCCTCACCAGCTGGCGACCAAGCGGGATGTTGTTCTGATCTTGCTCCATCAGCGCGATGCGCAACTGGTCTTGAGAAATCAGACCTTGTTGCACCATCAAATCGCCTAGGCGCATTTTTCTGCGGGCTTCAGACATGGGCGCGCGACATTACCAAAATTGTAAGAAATTACTTTGATTATGCCTGAATTTGGTGCAGTGGTGGCGGTTTGTGATGTAGGCGCACAGGGCTTTGCAGCCACAAATATCTGACGATTGTTAATCCAAGCAAGGGTTGTTTATTTTCCTAATGCAGAACGCAGTTGGCTGATGCGCGATTCAAGAGCGGCCTTATCTACCGCCCCACCTTGGCGCGCAGCAAGTGCCAGCGCTTTTTGATAATAATCAAGCGCCAAGTCAGGCTTACGCAATTGATCCAAGCTTACCGCCAAGTTAAAAGCATATTCCGCGCTGTTAGGATCAAGATTAAATGCTTGGAAGTAAGCTTGCTGGGCGTTTGGCCATTGGTTTTGGTCGGCATAGACATTGCCCAGTGCCGCGTGCAGATTTGCAGCATCTGGCTGTTGTGCGATAAGGGTTTTAATACGGCTTTCTGCCTCTACCGGGTTACCCTGTCCTAGCAATGCCACTAAGCCAGCTTGCGCAGTGCTATTACGTGGCTCTAACTCTAATGCGTGCTGATAATGCGCTGCGGCTTCGTCGGTTTTGTCTTGGCGTGCATCCACTGCGGCCAATCCTAGCCAAGCGTCCACATTACGCGGATCGCCTTGTAGAACTTGCCTATACAATCGACTCGCTGCGGCATCGTCACCCGCCTCATAGGCTTGGTAAGCCGCCATATGCGTAGCATCCACGGTAGGTTCACCCTTGCGTAGCCTGTCTACTTTCAGTGCATTATCTTCCTTCTTCGCAGCAGCTTTGCGTTTAGCCTTGGATATTGGTTTGGGGGCAGGTGCTTCTGCTAATGTTTCGCTCATGATTGATGGTGCCGCTGCCGCTTCCATTATTTTTTCTGCAGGTTTTAGCGCGGGCTTAGCGGGTTCTATGCTTATCGGCTCGGCTGCGACGACAGGCTCAGCCGGTGTTGGAGCTATCGGTGCGGCCGCTGGTAACGTAGGTTTTGGTGTAGTGGTTGCGCTATTGGCTGGCGGCGTAGGTTGTGGAGGCGGCGCAACTGCGATTAGCTGGGGCTGATCCAGCAATTGCAGATAGTAATAAAAACCACCACCCACCAGCAGCAAAAGCACTAAACCACTTAAGCCTAGCCACAAGCTGCGGCGATTAGTGGCGACGGGTTTTGCCGCAGCACCCACAGTCAACAAACCTGCTGCTGCGTGACGTTGTTTGTCTTGGTCAACTGCTGGTTTGGTGGCAGGTTCTGCTGCGATAGCAGCAGCGGCCTCAATAGGCATGGCCTCTACTTTACTGGCTACTGGTTTAGCCGGCGACTTTTTCGATGCCACCTTGGGAGCTGTCGCTGGTGGAATGGGCGCAACAGCTACGGCAAATCCAGCCTCATCCGCCAGCGAAATTTCGTCTTCATCTAGTGGTTTTGTTGCCATCATCGGTGCCGGAGTAACAATAGGTGCAGACTCAACAGCAGAAGTAGTGAGTTCAAGTTGTTCGCCAGTTTTGGCGGGAGCTTGTTCTAGTGATATAGCAGAAGCTTCTGCAACAGACGCGGAAGGTAAGGTTGGCGTAGGCTTAACGTCATCCTCTTGCGGTGCTAATTCTAGCGTCAAGCCGCCTGCAGTAGGCGCGTCTTTGCCTTCTTTGCTTTGCTCGGCTTTTTGTAACGCTTTAATTAGAAGACTCATCGCTCGCGACCGGGAATTGGGTTTCTGGCAAATATTGCTTGTAGGATTGCAGCTCTCTACTCTCTAAACTTGGATCAGGAATGGAAGTTGCACGTAAGAAAATGACCAATTCTGTTTTAGTGACGGTGTCTTCCTTGCTCCTAAACAGGTTGCCAATCAATGGAATGCTTGAAGCTTCGGGTACTTGCGTATCAGTTTTAGATATGTCATCAGTCATGAGCCCGCCAAGTATGGCAGTTTGGCCACTCTCCATTCTCAAAATAGACTCCATCTCGCGCGACTGAATAACCGGAACCTTATTTACAGCATTGGCAGGATCCGGAACAGTTGAATTGCTGCTTGAAATGGTTGGTCGTACCATCAAAGTGATAGCTCCGTTCTCACTTATCTGCGGCATCACGCTCATTACTAACCCAACTGGGACAGTATGGGCAGTGGTAGTGACGTTAGTTACTGCTGGACCAGTAGCTGGCGTGGTGGTATCTGACTTGATATCGAAATACACTAAATTCTTAACGACTTTAAGAATGGAAGTCTGATTATTCAGTGCCATTATTTTAGGACTGGAGATTACCTTAACGTTGCCAAACGTATCCAATAGCTTAATTGAGGCTGCTAAATTGCCTATGCTGGTACTTTTAATAAAGTTAACAACCAAATCTGAGCTAGTTCCTGCGTTTATTATGTTACCCGTAGCATTTGTAAGGGTTGATGTAGCTCCAGCATTAGCATTACCAAAACCGAAAGTAAGTCCCTTGCTGGTTCCATCGCTAGCTAAACGCGACCAGTTAACACCGGCTTGGTAAGCATCACTTAACTGGACTTCGACAATTGTGGCTTCAATCAGAACTTGACGCTGGGATGAGGAAGTAACAGCATCCAGATAACGTTGAATAAATTCATGCTGCTTTTCCGTGGCCATCACTGTAACGGTCCCCGCTGCAGCATTGACGATGACATCGTCTTTGCCTTCAGTGGCGCTGCTAGTTTGCGATTTGAAAGCCTCCTGAAACAGTTTTTCAGCGCCCGCTCCGGCTTTGCTAGCTGCCTCTACTTGCTTTAATCTTTCTTCTTGAGCATTGCGTTGCGCCTCTACTCGCGCTGCTTTTTCTTCTAGGCTGGCCGTTTGGGATTTAGTTGACTTCAAAATCCCCTTGATGTTTTCTTCGATCGCACCCCAAAAATTATTTTTTGAAGTGCTTTTGACAGTAGTAGCGGAGTTGTTTTCTCCGCTTGAAGCAGCATCGCTGGCTGAGGTGCTTGTCCCACCAATTTTTGCAGAAGCACCTATAGTCGAGGTTGTATCTCTGTCCATGTTCACGTAATTAATCTTGTAGGTGCGTAACGTGGGAGAGTCAGGGGTAATGGAGATTACATTCCCTTCTACCTTGTAGCGCAAGTCCACTTGTTTGCTGAGGCGTTCAAGTATTGACGGTAATGTCTGGTCAACGGCGTTCAGGGTAACTTTCCCCTGAACCGCGGGGTGTATGTCGACATTGAGCTTGCTTTCGCGTGCCAAGGCAAACAGTACCTCTTGTACTGGCACTGAGGTCACAACAATGCTGTAAGTTTGGTCTTTGGATTTTGGCTTAGGCGGTGGAACGTAATTTAACTTCTTTACTGGCTTAGGGATGTCACCGCTGGGCTCTGTGGCTTGTTGTTGCGTGCTGATATGACCTTGTGAAGGCGCGAAAGGTGCTTGGTGAGCGCAACCTGCCAGTAGTGTGGATAAACCAATATAAAGCCAGAGTTTTTTCATCGTCATCATTGACCCTTTGTGGAAGGGTGATTGAACCCTCCGAACCAAAATTTGTGTCTTTATCGCACAAATTAGATGCAAATGCAAGCGTAAGTTATTGAAGCTGTTTTATTTCTTCAGTTATACCGCCTACCGTACGTAATTGTGGCTTGTAAGTACGTAGAGGTTTAGGTAATTCGCTCAATGTTTTTGAAGCCGTGGCGCGGTCTGCAAAGCTGCCGTAGAGTACACTGATATAGGGCTTCCCACCAACATTGGTGCGGTATACAAACAGATTATCTATTTCTACTAGGGTAGTGAGATTTTCTAGTTGTCGCCGCATCTGCTCTGGATTGTCTCCCACCATCAACTGTATGCTCACCGTGCTGGGAGACTGTTGCGCTAGCCAGGTTTGAGTGGCGAGCAGGCGCGCTTCTATGATGTTGGCTGGCGGCGCAGGTTCCGTTTTGATAGGCGCTGGCTCAGGTGAAGTTGTTTCAGGAGTAAATCCCCCTGCTTCTTGTGGTGGTGCGGTTGAGGACTTAGGCTCTGGAGCTGACGGCTTCTCATCCTTGCTCTTTTCTTGCGTGGGAGCGGGTGTTTGTACCTTCGTAGCGACAGGAGTTGTTGTGGGCTGAAAAAATGGTTTGATTAAAGGAGTGCCAAAGCCGATTCCCAGTCCCAGCGCTAAACCAGTTGCCGCAAGCCAATAGGCAGTTTTACTTGACGACTGAGGGGTATCTTCTGCGCCAAATTCGCTGTCTTTGATAGCGATACCAACATGTTTGGGCGTAATGGCGTAGGCATTTTCGGCAAATGCAGCAAGCAAGCTTTTGTCAGCCAAGATATTGACACGTCGTACCAAGCCTTTGGAGGCTTTGGTCATCAACTTGACGGCTTTTTTGGTGAACAGAGGTGGGCCAAAATAACCGGCGGTGCGTAGGCGGGAAATCAAGTAGTCTTCAATGTCTTTTTCGTTCAGCGGACCTAAATCAAAGCTGTGGGTGATACGTTCTTTCAACTGACGGATGTGTTGTTGGTTGAGGTTCACGTCCAGCTCTGGTTGGCCAAATAACACGATTTGCAATAGTTTGCTATGGCGTGTTTCTAGGTTGGACAGCAAACGTATTTCTTCTAACGTCGCTAGCGGCATACCTTGGGCTTCTTCAACAAAAATCACAACCTGTCGGCCTTCGGTGTGGCGCGCAATCAGGTGGTTATGCAGTGTTTGCATCACCAGCAAGCGGTCGGCTTCGGGGGGTAAAGCAAGCTGTAACTCAAAAGCGATGGCGTGCAGTATGTCTTCGGGGGCGACACTAGGATTAGCTAGATAAACGCGCTCTACATTCTCCGGCAACATGCCTTCCAGCATACGGCATAGCATGGTCTTGCCGCTCCCTACTTCACCCACTACCTTGACGATGCCTTCGCCGCTAGTAATGGCGTAGACTAAAGCATCCAACACCGCGCCGCGATTGCCGCCGGAAAAGAAAAACTCAGTGTTCGGGGTGATTTTAAAAGGTGGTTCTTTGAGGCCAAAGTGTGCGTAATACATTGCTTTTCGTTGCCTATTCGTCGGTAGTTAAAAGTTGCATACGGCCATACAGGGTAGTGCGGTTGATATTCAATATGCGCGCGGCTTGGCTCAGATTGCCATGCGCCAAGTCCAGCGCGGCTTCGGCGTAAGCTTTTTCCCACTGGCGCAGTATTTGGTCTAAATTCACATTGCTATGCGATTGCAGGTGCTGGTGAGCAAAGTCTAACATGGCCCGCGGATCGCTGAGTATGGACTTGTTAGTGAGCATTCTATCCGCGATTGGATCCAGTTCGGCAATAAGTTGCTCGCGGTTGACGGTCTTGTTGGGGTGTTTGGCGGTAAGGCGTATAACTACATTACGTAGCTCACGCACATTGCCGGGAAAGCCGTATTCCATCCAACTCTCCAGCGCCGCCTTATCAAGCGTGAATGGCGCACTTCCGACCTCTTTGGCGTAAAACTGGCTGAAATGTTCTAACAGCAATAATCGGTCATCATCTAACTCGCGTAGCGGTGGTGCGTGTAGGCTGAATACGCTGAGACGGTGATAAAGGTCAGCACGGAAGCGACCTTCGCGTACTTCTTCGCGTAAGTCACGATTGGTAGCAGCGACGATACGTGCTCGGCTTTTGCGGATCTTGGTTTCGCCTATGCGTTGAAATTCGCCGTTTTCCAACACGCGTAACAATTTAGCCTGCATTTCAAACGGCAGTTCGCCGATTTCGTCCAAAAATAGCGTGCCGTCACCGGCATCCTCAAAGTAACCAGCCGCATCATTACTGGCTCCGGTGAAAGCACCTTTGATATGACCGAACAGCACCGATTCCGCCAATGTGGGGGAAATCGCTGCGCAGTTGATAGACAAATAGGGCAAATGGTTGCGTTTGCTTTGCTGATGCAAGCAAGAAGCCACCAGCTCTTTACCAGTCCCGGACTCGCCTTCGATCAATACTGGAAACAGGGTGTCCGCCAGTTGACTGATTTGCGTACGCAGGGCTTGCATGGCTAAACTTTGCCCCACTAGGGCGTGAGAGGCACTCACCGCAGTGGTTTCCGCGGTTTGGATACGTAGTGCGTCCAGCAGCAGTGTACGCAAACGATTTACGTCACAGGGCTTGCCTACAAACTCGGCCGCGCCTAAAGATAACGCATGTCGCGCGTTAGCATCGTTGTTTTGGCCGGAAAGCACAAAAATTTTCATGCTGGGTGAGTGTGCCAATAGCTCGCCTATTAGTATGAAGCCTTCATCCGGTTTGTGGGGGTTGGGTGGCAGGCCTAAGTCGACCAGTGCGATTTGTGGCGGGTTATCCAGTTGACGCAGTACGCTTTTGACCTGTTGGCGCGACTCGGCCACGCTGACATCAAAGTCTTCGCCCAGAATGAAGTGCAAGGTATCGGTGATGAGCGGGTCGTCATCCACCAGAATCAGGCGGGCTTTTTCAGTATCCATGCATCAGCTCGGTGATAGGAAAATGGGCAGGTTGCCGCTCAATGCAGTAGTGCAATTGTGGAGTGGTACCACGTTTGCCCGCCACAATGGCTACTTGACCAAGTTGTTTGCCGATTTCCAAAGCTTTTTCTAAAGTAATGCCACAAATAAAAAAGCCCGGTTCAATCGGCCAGTTCGGCACATCTGGTACACCATCACCAGTGTAATAAGGTAGTTTGAGTTCGCTGAGTAGTGCCAGTAACTGGCGATGACGCTTAGCGTTGGCAGCTTCGCTCAGGCGTTTGGACTCTGGGTTGGCCGCCGAAATAAACGCCCACTGTTCACAATTGCTTTTTGCCAATAGTTTTTCGAGTTCTGGCGAATGTTCACCTATCCGCAATGGCAACTTGCCGGACGTGGGGCGAATAAGGTAGGTAGTGGCGTGGTAAGCCGCTTCTAATTCGGCTGCTGTGGAGGCACGGGATGGGCTAGAATTGCCAAATGTTGCGCTTGTGTTCATAGGCGTTAAGTGTAATCGAAATTTGCCTTTTATATGTCACTACAAACCGCTCTACATTATCACCAAAATGGTCAATTTGCAGAAGCAAAAGCCGCTTATAGGAGAGTCTTGCAAACTGACCCTAATAACGCGCCAGCCTTGCATCTATTGGGCTTGCTGGCCTATCAGCTTGACGATTATGCGGCGGCAATTCGTGACATTAGCAAGGCTATCAGCTTGCACCCGTACGAGGCCGATTACTACAGCAATTTGGGTTTGGCGCAGCGAGCACACGGCGAGTTGCAACAGGCGGCAGAATCCTATCGCAAAGGCCTAGCGTTGACCCCGCATGATGCCGATATGCACAATAATTTAGGCGCTGTTTTGCATGCTTTGGATGATTTTAAACAAGCCATAACCGCATACAACCAAGCGCTACGATTGTCTCCTGATGATGTCGACATTAAACACAATTTAGGTCACGCGCTGCGAGGCTTGGGTTGGTTGGCGCTGGAAAATGGTCAGTTGCATGAGGCCTTGAGTCACTATCAAGCCGCTCTCCAACTAGTGCCCGATGACGCTATTGCTCACTACAATTTGGGCAATATATTGCGCGGCTTGGGGCGCTTTAATGAAGCTGAAGTGAGCTATCGCACGGCATTGCGCTTTAACGCTGACGACGCGGATACGCATAATAATCTTGGTAATGTGTTGCGCGAAATAGGGCGATTGGATGAGGCTATCGCCTGTTATCGCCAAGCGTTGGTTATCAATCCGAAATTACATCACGCCAAAGCGCACTTGCTGCATCAACTTCAGTATATATGTGACTGGCGTGAATTATCGGCCTTGACTGAGGATGTGCATAACTTGATTCAGAACGTCCCAACAGCCCAAATTCCACCGTTTGTCATGCTGGCATTGCCAAGCATTAACAGCGCGGAGCAAAAGCAATGCGCTGAGAATTGGGCACATATACAGTTTGATAAGCTACAAGTGCCCAATTTTAGTTTTGAGCGAGAGCCGAAGGCTAAGATAAAGTTAGGCTATCTTTCCGCAGACTTTCACGAACACGCCACGGCCTATCTAATGTCCGAGGTGTTTGAGCTGCATGATCGCAACCGTTTTGAAACGATAGCGTATTCCTATGGGCCGGATGACAGAAGTGCTATGCGGCAGCGCCTGAGTAAGGCATTTGACCATTTTGAGGATGTTCGCAGTGCCTCTAACATAGAGATTGCTAGTCGTATCCACCAAGACGGTGTCGATATCCTGCTGGATTTGAAAGGTTACACTGCACATAACCGTGCGCAGATTTTAGCGTTCAAACCAGCACCGATACAGGTGAACTATCTTGGATATCCGGGAACGATGGGTACGACATGTGTAGATTACCTGATAGGCGACCCCATTGTGACCCCACCAGGACATGCTCACGTTTATACCGAACAACTGGTGTTGTTACCCAATAGTTATCAGCCCAATGACAGAAAGCGGCCTTTGACTAACAAACCTGGTCGCGCTGAATGTGGTCTGCCAGAAACTGGTTTCGTATTCTGTGGTTTTAATCAAACCTTCAAAATATTGCCGGAAATATTTACTGTTTGGATGCGCTTGCTGCGTGAGGTGCCAGATAGTGTACTTTGGCTGCTACAGGCCAACCGTTGGGCGGAAAACAATCTAAAGCGCGAGGCCGAGGCGCAAGGGGTTGCTGCTTCTCGTTTGATTTTTGCGCCTCGTTTGAGTTTAGAGCAACACTTGGCGCGTCAGCAGCAAGCCGACTTGTTGCTGGATACCTTACCTTACAACGCACACACTACTACCAGCGATGCTTTGTGGGCGAGTGTGCCTGTGGTTACTTGCATGGGTGAGACTTTCGCTGGCCGCGTGGCGGCGAGCTTGTTGAATGCGGTGGGGTTGCCGGAATTGATTACGCATAATTTGCAAGATTACGCGGCGCTGGCTTTGAAATTGGCGCGTCAGCCGGATGAATTGGCACGTTTGAAAAAAGTATTGATGGAGAATCGCAACACCTCGCCATTATTCGATGCGGTAAGGTTCACTCGAGATTTGGAAGAAGTTTACGAGAAGATGTGGCAGCACTGGCTGGATACTGCATAAACCCTGGAAAGCAAAACGGGAGCAGATGCTCCCGTTTTTTCATTCTTGTAGCTGAATCTTAGCGATTGCAGACGTACATGGTAACTTCAAAACCGAAACGCATTTCAGTAGCAGCTGGTTTGGTCCACATGGTCATTCTCCTTTAGGTTATGTTTAATCACTTTAGAGCGTTCATGGAGTTGTACGCATCTACTGTGTATGAGTTGCACTATACGCAAACAGTTTCTTCGGTAACCTAACCATCACCATGAAACGTCCCTCATGAAAACCATGAGAGTTCGTTTACCTTTATAAGCCTAGCGAACTTAATAGGTCATCCACGTCATCTTGACCTGCGACATTTTCCTTATCGCCCATGCTAGGTCCAGCCAGCAGGCCTTCTTTGCTGATGAGGGAATCTTTGGTGGTAGGAGCATACTCTTTGAGAATATCCAGCAAAATGTTTTCAATCTCCACTGCTGCGCTCACGATTTTATTCACCATTTGTCCGGCCAGATCACGAAACTCCTGCGTTTCCATAATCTCCACTAATTGCTGATGTATCTCGTGTTCGTTGTAATTGATTTCATCGAGTTGAGATGAAATTTCGGCGATCAGATCGCGATGTTCCTTGAATTGCGTTTCTCCCAAGCGCGCCACCAAGCCTGCTAGCACTGTACGGTTGTGGTTGATCAGGGGTAAAGATACTTCAACTGCGGCTAGAGTTTTTTCAGAAGCGTCGTGCATGGACTTGTCTATGAAAGTCAATCGGTCGCGTGCGTCCGTCATGGTGGCCGCTGATTGTTCTAGGCTACGCGAATGGCCTAAATCCTTAAGTAGGCCATGCAGGCGTGCGGTGGCCTCCCCAATTCGTTGTACTTTGGGGTCAGCAATGACCGCGCCTTTTTTCTTTGCGGCAGAACTCATGTCAAAATACCCTAATAATTTCTATTTCTAGTGATATACGAATAAGTGTTAAACCATATTCTTAATCTTGCGTCAAGTTTTGCCTAAAAATTCAGCGTCTTTGCAAGAATGGAGCGGGTGATGGGAATCGAACCCACGCTATCTGCTTGGGAAGCAGAAGTTCTACCATTGAACTACACCCGCAAGTGATATAGACGGTGGTTTGGTTTGTAAGGCGATTGTCGCTTACAATAAGCCACGGCGCGGATAAAAGGCAGTCTTGCCCGCACCGCCCGCATTCTACTGCAATTTGACGGTGCCACAAAATTGGCAAGGCTTAACATGATGGTTTTATACATAAATGGCAATCAACGACAGTTTGAGCAAGCAAACATGAGTGTTGCAAATTTGATACAGTTGCTGGGCTTGCAAGGTAAGCGTTTAGCCATAGAACGTAATGGCGAAATCGTGCCTCGAAGTCTTTTTACAGAGACAACGTTAGCATCAGAAGATAAATTGGAAATCGTAGGAGCGGTCGGGGGCGGTTAAACCTAGGCAATAAAATTATGACAATGCATCAATTGAAAATTGCAGGACAAACTTACCATTCTCGCCTTTTGGTGGGAACGGGAAAATACAAGGATTTTTCGCAGACCAAGGCGGCAATTGATGCCAGCGGCGCTCAAATTGTGACGGTGGCTATACGTCGCACCAACATTGGTCAGAACGCTGGTGAACCCTCATTATTGGATGTATTACCACCTTCCGAGTACACCTATCTCCCCAATACCGCTGGTTGCTATAGCGCGGATGAAGCGGTGAGGACTTTGAGGTTGGCGCGCGAGTTATTGGATGGCCACAAATTGGTAAAACTGGAGGTGCTAGGCGATCCGAATACGCTTTACCCCAATGTGGTGGAGACACTAAATGCCGCCAAAACACTTATTCAGGATGGATTTGACGTGATGGTATATACCTCGGATGACCCCATCATCGCCAAGCAACTGGAAGACATCGGCTGTTGTGCCATCATGCCGTTGGCCTCGTTGATAGGTTCTGGCATGGGTATTCTCAACCCGTGGAATTTGCAGATTATTATCGAGAATGCGAAAGTGCCAGTTCTGGTGGATGCGGGAGTGGGAACTGCTTCTGATGCGGCGATTGCGATGGAACTGGGTTGCGATGGTATTTTGATGAATACCGCTATTGCTGGCGCCAAAGATCCTATATTGATGGCCTCGGCCATGAAAAAAGCGGTAGAGGCCGGCCGCGAGGCTTTTCTGGCCGGACGTATGCCAAAAAAACTTTATTCGGCTTCACCGAGTTCGCCCACTACTGGAATGATTGGCTGATGACAACCGATAAACACTACCAAATTAGCGTCACTATAGAAACCGCTTTTATTCCAGACCAATCGGACGAAGCGGAGAATCGCTATGTGTTTTCCTACACTATCACTATGGTCAATACAGGCAGTGTACCGGCGCAATTGATCAGTCGTCACTGGCTGATTACCGACGCAGCCAACCAAGTGCAAGAAGTGCGCGGCTTGGGCGTGGTGGGTGTGCAGCCATTGTTGCGGCCCGGAGAGCAGTTTGAATATACCAGTGGCTGTATTTTGCCAACCCCGACGGGTACTATGCACGGCAGCTACCAGATGGTGGGCGAAGACGGCAGCCAGTTTGAAACGCCCATTCCTAAGTTCACACTGAGTATGCCTAGGGTGCTGCATTGATTTTTCCCCGATTTTCACTTTTTGCACTGAGCTTGTTACTGAGTGCCTGCATTGAACAACCCGTCCACTCGCAGCCTGTTCCCATTTGCGATTGCTCTGACAACGCTCCCATCCAGATTCCCGATGCAGACCGCTACGAACCTTTGCCACCTTTGTTAAAACCTGGCGAACTCGCCAAAGGCAAAGAGTTTCAGTTGATGCGCGAGGCAGATTGGAGCCAGCTAGAAGGTTTCGACAAAGATAATCTTGGTGCTGTGTGGCCCGCCTTGCTTCAAAGTTGCGGCGTGTTGAAGAAAAATCTCTTATGGCAAGAGGCTTGCGAGGCGGTATTAAAATTACCAAATCCAAACAACGAAAGCGCACAAAATCTGTTAAACCAATTTTTTTCACCATGGCAGGTGATGAACCCGGAAGGTACTGATACTGGTCTTATCACAGGGTACTACGAACCCTTACTTAAAGGGAGCCGCAATCGCACTGAGCGTTATCGGTATCCGCTCTATCGACGTCCTGATGACATGATCACGGTGGAACTCAACGGTCTGTATCCTGAACTTGCCGGCCGCAAGCTGCGTGGCAAATTGGACGGCAAAAGTCTTAAACCCTATTACAGCCGTGGTGAGATTGAAATAACACCGTCGCCAATTGCCGGTAAAGAATTGCTGTGGACGGATGATGTGATTGATCTGTTCTTTCTACAAATTCAAGGTTCCGGCTTAATCAAATTGGATAATGGTGAACAAATACACGTGGGTTACGCTGACCAGAATGGCCAACCGTATCAATCTATAGGCAAGGTGTTGATAGATCGTGGCGACATGACTGCGGATAAGGCTTCTATGCAAGGTATCAAGGATTGGGGGCGCAAAAATCTCGACAGACTGCGTGAGCTATTGAATAATAACCCTAGCTACGTGTTCTTCCGTGAACTCCCAAAAGATTTGCCCGGCCCTTTAGGCGCATTGGGTGTGCCTATCATGGCCGAACGCAGCATTGCCGTTGATCCGCGCTACATCCCTTTGGGGGCACCGGTATTTCTATCGGCTACTTACCCCAATAGCAACAAGCCACTACGTCGCCTGATGATGGCGCAAGATACTGGTGGCGCCATCAAAGGTGCGGTTCGAGCAGATTTTTTCTGGGGTGCAGGGAATGAAGCGGGTAAACAGGCTGGGGCGATGAAGCAGCAAGGAAAATTGTGGGTTCTGATGCCTAAGGGCTATAGGCCAACAGAATTAAAGTAGTTTTAATCCTCTCCCATCGCCGCCAATTGCTCAGCTTGGTGTTCGCTCGATAATGCATCCAGCAACTCATCCAAGTCGCCTTCCATAATAAAATCGATCTTGTATAAGGTCAGATTGATGCGATGTTCGGTCACGCGCCCCTGAGGGAAGTTATAGGTTCGAATGCGTTCACTTCGGTCGCCGCTGCCGATTAAGCTCTTGCGCGTGGCGGCTTCTTTGGATTGTTGTTCGCGTACTTGCACATCCTTGATGCGCGCTGCTAGCACTCGCATGGCCGATGCCTTGTTGGCGTGCTGGGATCGACCGTCCTGACATTCGGCAACGATGCCTGTAGGCAAGTGGGTAATACGTACCGCAGAATCCGTCTTGTTGATGTGCTGACCCCCAGCACCGCTGGCTCTGTAGGTATCAATGCGCAGATCCGCCGGATTTAGTTCTACATCGGCAATTTCATCTACTTCCGGCATGATGGCAACAGTACAGGCAGAGGTGTGGATACGACCCTGAGTCTCCGTTTCCGGTACGCGTTGTACACGGTGCCCGCCGGACTCGAATTTAAGCTTGGAATAAGCGCCATAACCCTCGATGCGCGCGATGATTTCACGGTAACCGCCAAGCTCAGACTCGTTCGCCGATACCACTTCCACCTTCCACCGCTGGCGTTCAGCGTAGCGTGAATACATACGGAACAAATTACCCGCAAATATTGCTGATTCATCCCCGCCTGTGCCTGCGCGAATTTCCAAGAAGATGTTGCGTTCATCATTGGCATCTTTCGGTAGCAATAGCTTCTGCAATTCAAGCTCAGAGGTTTCGAGTTGCAATTTACCGCTAGCAATTTCCTCTTCGGCAAATGCACGCATATCCGGATCAGCTAGCATCCCTTGAGCCGCAGCAAGGTCAGCCTCAATCTTCAAATAGGTGCGGTAGTGTTCCACCACTGGCGTAATGTCCGAGTGTTCACGCGAAATCTTGCGATAGTTGTCCATATCCGCCGTCGCAGTTTCGGTCGAGAGTAAGCGGTTCAGTTCTTCAAGTCGCTCGCTCAGGGTGGCGAGCTTTTTTTCTAATGAGGGTTTCATGGTGGAGTTTCAGGGATTTCTAATTTGGTAGAGACGGCGCAATAGCGACTCAATATGATCACGCTCTTCTCCAGTGGCAGTATTTAGAGCATGGCTGGGATTGTGTAACAGTTTATTCGTTAACGCATTACTGAGATTTTCCATCACCTGTTCTGCAGTTTCGCCCTGTGCCAAGGCTTTGAGTGCTTTTTCCAATTCATGTCGACGTAGCCTTTCACCATGGTCGCGCAGCGCACGGATAGTGGGGACAGATTCGCGAGATTCCATCCATTGCATAAAAGTAGCGACGCGCAGTTGAATGATGGCTTCGGCTTCAATCGCGGCTTGCTGGCGGTTTTCCATACCGGTGTGTACGATTTCGGCTAAATCATCCACGGTATAGAGGAATACGTCATCTAAGTCAGCTACTTCTGGCTCAATATCGCGCGGTACGGCGAGATCTACCATTAGCATGGGGCGACGACGGCGGGCTTTGATGGCGCGTTCTACCATACCCAAGCCTACTATCGGTAATTGACTTGCGGTGGAGGTAATAACGACATCAAAATCGCCCAGATGATCAGGCAACTCAGAGAGCAGTATGCTTTTGCCATGAAAAATTTGTGCTAATTCTGCACCGCGCTCTACGGTGCGGTTAGCTACAGTGATAGAGGCTGGT
>JAIOOY010000050.1 GCA_021414145.1 Methylophilales bacterium
GGGTGCATTACGCCCGCTTCGTCGCGGTTGAACTGCATGAACACGTTGTTCCAGATTTCGATGAAGCGGTCACCGTCTTCCTCCGGGCTGCCAGGAGGGCCGCCGGGGATGTGCTCACCGTGGTCGTAGAAAATCTCGGTACAGGGGCCGCAAGGGCCGGTGTCGCCCATCATCCAGAAGTTATCAGAAGCGTAACGCGCGCCTTTGTTGTCGCCGATGCGGATGACTTTTTCTGGCGCGACACCGATTTGCTTAGTCCAAATATCAAACGCCTCGTCGTCCTCGGCATAAATGGTGACCAGCAATTTTTCTTTTGGAATTTTGAATACGACGGTAAGCAGTTCCCACGCGTAGTGGATAGCGTCTTTCTTGAAATAATCACCGAAGCTGAAGTTGCCCAGCATCTCGAAGAACGTATGGTGGCGCGCGGTGTAGCCGACGTTTTCCAAGTCATTGTGCTTGCCACCGGCACGCACGCACTTCTGGCTGGTAGCGGCGCGGGTGTAGGGGCGCTTGTCGAAGCCGAGGAACACGTCCTTAAACTGGTTCATGCCCGCATTGGTGAATAGGAGCGTAGGGTCGCCGTGCGGCACCAAAGAGCTGGAAGCCACAATGGTGTGGCCCTTGGAAGCGAAAAAGTCTAAAAATGCCTGTCGTATTTCTTTGCTAGTCATTGGTTTTCGTTATCTTCAAAAGATTGCTTCAGTACTTGTTTTATCACATCAAAGCCAAAGCCGCGGCTTTGCAAAAATCTTGCCTGTTTCGCCCATGCTTCGCGGGTTTCAGGCAATGTTCCAAACTTTTTCTGCCACACCGTTTTTGCGCTCTGCAAATCATCCAACGCACCCGTTGCTTGCGTGACCAAATCTTCTGCCACGCCTTTTTCACGCAACTCATGCGCTAATTTGCGCTTGCTGTAGCGCCCGGCTTTGGCATGCACCACCATCTCAGAAAAGCGCTGATCAGAAACCCAGCCGCGCTTCTGAAAATCATCCAGCAAAGCGACCAAATCATCGCCTTCTTCCACAAAGGGCTTTAGTTTGCGGCCTAGCTCCTGACGGGAATGTTCGCGGCGGGCTAAATAATTTAATGCTCGCTGACGCAGTGAGACAGCAGAGTTATTCGTCACCAGCTTCCGGCACTACGGTTTTTACGACTTCCGCCAAGCCCAAATTGACTTGTGCGCGAATCTTGCCTTCGATCTCTGCGGCGACTTCCGGATGTTCCTTCAGGTATTCGCGTGCATTGTCCTTGCCTTGACCGATCTTCTCGCCTTTGTAGGCGTACCAGGCACCAGACTTTTCAACCAATTTCAGGTTAGTGCCAATTTCAATGATCTCACCCTGACGCGAGATGCCTTCGCCGTACAGAATATCGAATTCGGCTTGCTTGAACGGTGGCGCTACCTTGTTCTTCACTACTTTTACGCGGGTCTCGGAACCGATCACCTCGTCACCCTTCTTGATCGAGCCGGTGCGGCGAATGTCGAGACGCACGGAAGCGTAGAACTTGAGCGCGTTACCGCCCGTGGTGGTTTCAGGATTACCGAACATGACACCGATCTTCATGCGAATCTGGTTAATAAAGATGACCATGGTGTTGGTGCGCTTGATGTTGCCGGTGAGTTTGCGCAGCGCTTGCGACATGAGGCGGGCTTGCAGACCCATGTGGGAGTCTCCCATCTCGCCTTCGATTTCTGCCTTGGGCACCAGTGCGGCGACAGAGTCAATGACTACTACATCCACCGAACCGGAACGTACCAGCATGTCGGCGATTTCCAGTGCCTGTTCGCCGGTGTCTGGTTGAGAAATCAGCAGGTCGGAAACATTGACTCCCAGTTTCTGGGCATATTGCGGGTCTAGCGCGTGTTCCGCATCAATAAATGCTGCAGTACCGCCCAGTTTTTGCATCTCTGCGATGACTTGCAAGGTAAGCGTGGTTTTGCCGGAAGATTCCGGGCCATAGACTTCAATGACACGACCGCGTGGCAATCCACCTACGCCCAGCGCCAAGTCCAGCCCCAGCGAGCCAGTGGAAACAACCTGGATGTCTTTGGCGACGTCGGTGTCGCCCATGCGCATGATGGAACCCTTGCCGAACTGCTTCTCGATCTGCGAGAGCGCTGCCGCCAATGCCTTACTTTTATTGTCATCCATGCTGTGTCATCCCCAACCCGTGAAAAGGCCAAATTATGTCATAAATCAGGCGCTAAGGTAAGGCAGAACTGGGCGTGCAGGACTAATCAGAGGCTTCTTTAA
>JAIOOY010000051.1 GCA_021414145.1 Methylophilales bacterium
CATTGGGCTGTACCGCCCAGCCGAAACCGTAATCCGAAGCCTTGATGCTGGTGTGTCCCTCTATCCCCATGCGGTAACCACCCCAAGGGTCGGTTCCAAAGCCCAGTATCTTGAAGGGGAAGCTGATCTCCTTGGTCACGCCGTGCAAAGTGAGGTTACCTGTGAGGATACCAGCGTCCTTGGCGGTAGCTTCTAACTTGGTACTGACGAATTTCATCTCACCGTACTTGGTCGCATCAAGGTATTCCACCTTTTCGCGAATATGTTCATCGCGCTTGGCGTGGCTGCTGTTGACGCTAAGCACATTGATCTTGGCTTCTACCGTGGATTTCGATAGATCAGTACGGTCTAGGGTAATTTTCCCCGTGACATCAGGAAAAGTACCTGAGGTCTTGGATACCACATGACGTATCGTCCAGTTGGCGAAGCTATGCCCATTATCGATGCCATACACTTCGACATTGGTTGCCGCAGAAGCCAGGAAAGGTGAGCCCGCTAACGCCAAGGCTGACAAAGCAAAGACACTGCTCGCTATTTTGTTACGAATATTCATTTCAGTCCCTTCATTAATAAATTGACCGAGTTACTTGCGGCCTGCAAGGAACTGGTTGGCAACCTCAGCCACACGTGCACCCAAGCGCTCTGCTGTCTTCAAATCACTGGCAATAGGGCCGGCCTCCGGCCCTTGGTCGGCGTTGGATTGCGCCAGAGCACCCATAAACCCACCGAGCCGGTTCAAGTCATCAACAGAGCCCTTGCTGTTGTTATTGCCGGGCATCAGATCCAAACCCACCCAGATCATGCTGTGTTGCGCGGCAAAAATGGCGAGCTGAATCAAGGTGTTCAGCTTGTCACCGTTCTGGCTCGCAGAGTTGGTAAAGCCTGCAGCGATCTTGTTCTTCCAGGTCTGTGTGTACCAAGGCTTGGAACTCGCATCCATAAACGTCTTGAATTGCGCCGATGCGCTTCCCATATAGGTCGGGCTGCCGAAAATGATCGCGTCGGCAGCTTCTAATGTTGTCCAATGCTGCTCAATCTGATCTACCGGAATCAGATTGGTATTGGTTCCGGCGACACTATCCGCCCCACGAATGACCGCTTTGGCCTGTTCCGCCGTATGCCCATATCCACTGTGATAAACCACCGCTACTTTTGCCATGATTGCTCCTTAGATTAATAGTTTGAAAATAATTCCCGCAAATTGTTTCAAAAAAGTACTTCTACACCGGTAAGTCAAATAACAATATTTCAGCGGCCTTGGCCTGAGACAAGACAATCGCATCTTCATTCACAATCTTTGCCGCATCTCCCGCACGCAGCAACTGCCCATTGATTTCCAGCGACCCCTTGGCAACATGCAAATAGGCGCAACGCCCTGCTTGCAGGCTCCAAGTAATAGGCTCATTAGCGTCGAGGATGCTGGCATACAGGCTGACATCCGTCTGTACGGTAACCGACTCTTCGCGCCCATCTCTAGAGGCGACGAGCCTAAGCTTGCCACTGCGCTCTTCTACGCTGAAAGCCTTTTGCTCATAGCTAGGCTCAACACCCTGCCGCTCCGGCAATATCCATATCTGTAGCAGATGCACCATCCTGTCAGCAGAGGGATTGAACTCGCTGTGCCGAATCCCCGTGCCCGCACTCATGCGCTGCACGTCGCCAGGACGAATGATCGAACCATTGCCCAGGCTATCCTTGTGTTCCAGCTCGCCGCTTAAGACATAGGTGATGATTTCCATATTGCTGTGGCCATGCATACCAAAGCCCATCCCCGGCTCAACCGCGTCATCGTTGATGACACGCAGCACGGAATAACCCATGTGCTCTGGATCGTGATAACCGGCAAAGGAAAAACTGTGTTTGGACTTGAGCCAGCCGTGGTCGGCAAAGCCGCGCTCCATTGATGGTCTGAGTTTGATCATGTTGCTCTCCTTGTCATTTCGGACGCATCCGCCCAGAAGGCGTAGCTATCCATTGCCAGCATCTGGTGCTGGATTCCACTGTAAATCGGCTCTGATTCAAACGCTTTACCTGCTGCACCCAGCGCCACATAAAATGGCAGCCAGTGTTCATCGGTTGGGTGGGCTTTCAGTGCACCCGGCGCTTGCTGACGATAATCCAACAAAGCCTCGATATTCTTTTCTTCCAGCATGGCCTTCACCCAATGCTGAAAATCCGTGACATAGGCCGGGGTGGTTTCACTTCCTCTTAACCGACCAAAGTCACCCAGGTTATGCGTGAGATTGCCAGAGCCTATGATCAGCACACCTTCGTTAGCCAGCGGTGCGATCGCCTGCCCAACCCGGTAATGATGCGCCGCCCCCAAATGGCTCTGGATAGACATCGCCAGCACTGGTATTGAAGCGTCCGGATACATCAGCTTGAGCGGTACCCATGCCCCATGATCCAAACCTCTTTTCGCATCCAGCTCCACCTTGAACCCGGATTCCTCCAACAGGCTGCGTGCCTCCATTGCCCAGCTCACCGCTCCCGGTGCTGGATAACGCATGGAATACAGCTCCTGCGGAAAACCATAGAAATCATGGATAGTTTCAGGGCGACAAGCGATGTTCAAAGTCGGCACTGCGGTATCCCAGTGCGCTGACACGATGAGGATAGCCTTAGGCTTTGCCAACTTTTGTGCCATCGCCACCAACGCGGCACCAGCTTCTCCCGGCTGCAGGATGAAAGTCGGCGCACCATGCGCTACGAACAATGCTGGAAAATACTGTGGTTTATTCATGTGACACAGCTTGACAGTTTCTTTATTCGGGATAAATATACAATTCAAACATTATTTATCCCGTAATTCGGGATTATTTGGTTAGGGATCATAATGGATAGACTGCTCGCAATGAAAGTATTCAGCACCGTGGTGGATTCAGGCTCATTCTCTCGCGCCGCTGACCAGTTACACCTCTCCTCCACCGCGGTTTCACGACATGTGGCGGAACTGGAAAAACATCTGGGCGCACAACTGTTGCAGCGCTCCACACGTCGGCTGCATCTGACCGAAATCGGTGCCAATTACTACGACCGCTGCCGACTTATCCTAGCCGACGTGGAAGAAGCCGAGGCGCAAGCCGCGACGCAGGAAAGCCAACCCAAAGGAGTGCTAAGAATCAGCCTGCCTCATAGTTTCGGCTTGCGCTATATCGCCCCGCAAATCCCGGAATTCTGCAAACGCTACCCGGACCTGGAGCTTGAACTCAGCTTTTCCGACCGCACCATAGACCTGGTGGAAGAAGGCATAGACATGGCCGTGCGCATCACCAGAGAGCTCAAGACCACACTGGTCGCACGCAAACTCGCTACGACCACGCTGCTGTGCTGCGCCTCGCCGGAATATCTGGTGCAACACGGCACGCCACAACACCCGGAAGACCTGCGGGATCACAACTGTCTGACCTATATTTATTCCCCCACTGCCAACCTGTGGACATTCACCGAAAATGGCCGCGACATCAATGTTCAGGTGAAAGGAACGCTGCGCGCCAACAGTGGCGATATGAGCCGTATGGCGGCAATAAATGGATTGGGAATCACCGTTTTGCCTTGCTTCAGCATTTGCGACGAGTTGCGTGACGGCAAGCTTGTCGGAATATTGCAGGACTACCCCATCCCGGAACTCACGGTGTATGCGGTGTACCTACCAGCCACTCGGCGTGCGGCGCGGGTTAAGGTGATGGTGGAGTATTTGTGGGAAACGCTGGGTAGGGGACAGCCACCTTGGAACTAACAATCAATTTTTAGGGAATCCCAAAGCCGCGATAGCTTCATTGAGTCGCTTATAAGACTTGGTCTCAGGAGAGTAAAGATTACACACACCCACTGTAAAGTTAGGCGACAAACGCCGTATCTCTTGCGCATGGCGCTCCGCCTCTTGGCGCCTGCCTAGCATCTCATTGGATGCGGCAATAAAAAGATGTGCAGGCAAGAAATGAGGGTTCTGTGCAATGGAACGAAGGTCTGACTTAATACCTTCTTCCAAGTCATCCAATGCGAAATAGGCGCAACCCATAGCATGATAAGGAACCACGTGGTTATGAGGGTTCAACCTTAGCGCTTCCTTAGCGTATTTTAGAGCCTCTTCACCTTGCTCCATAGCCGAATAACCATACGACAACCAGCTATGCGCATAGTCAAAACCGGGCTCAAGCGCTATGCCTTTATGTAACTGGGTAATGCCTTCTGCTGGCTGCCCATGCCATATGTGATACCAACCCAAGGCAGCATATGCCCGTGCGCAATTTTGATCAATTTCTATCGCTTTTTTAACCAGCGGTAACGCCAGCTCCAAGTTTTCCAAACTATAGGGAACATAACCCGCAATGTAGTCATAGATATGCGTATGTGATGCCAAGGTATAGGCGATAGCGTAATTGGGATCTATTTTGATAGCCTTGAGGGCAATCTGCCGCCCTTCCGTAACTCCATCCTTGCTAAAACGGTAATAGAGTTCGCGAGCCTGTATTAACAAATCGTAAGCCTCGACGCTCTCTGTTTCCTTAATCGCGAGCAGAGTTTGTTCTTTCTTGGTCAGCTTCACCTCGAGAGCCTCCACAATGGTGCGCGTCATTTCATCCTGCACATCAAAGATGTCAGTCAGGACGCGGTCGTAACGCTCCGCCCAGACATGACTGCCTGTGGCGGCTTCGATCAACTGCACGGTGATGCGCACCCTGTCACCACCCTTGCGCACACTGCCTTCCAGCACATATTTCACACCGAGTTCCGCCCCCACGCGACGCAAGTCTACCGATTGTTTTTTATAGACAAAAGTAGAGTTACGGGCAATCACAAACAAGCCGGATACTTTTGATAAATCGGTAATAATGTCTTCGGTCAGCCCGTCGCTGAAATACTCCTGTTCGGGGTCGTTGCTCATGTTGTCAAGCGGCAACACGGCGATGGAGGGCTTGTCAGGAAGCGTTGGAAAAGATTGTTCTGGCTGTGCCGCAGATTGCCCTTCACGCAATACGCTGAAGACCTTGATGGGTTCGTCTATGTTTTTCAGCGACTTCTCACCCAACGACTCATATTGATAGGGTAGTTTGTTGCGTACCGCATCGTATACTGACGCCGAGATACAAATTCCGTCAGCCTCGGCAATACCTTCCAGCCGCGCTGCGATATTGACGGTATCGCCGAGAATATCCTCGCCTTTGGCTATAACCTCGCCCAGATGAATGCCCAGACGATATACCAAACGCCCCTCGCCCTGACCTGCGTCCAGGGCAATCAGTTTTTCCTGTATTCTTACCGCACAAGTTACAGCATTGGACACACTGGAAAATTCGGACACTACACTATCGCCGGCTGTATTGGCGATACGCCCGCCATGCTCCACAATCAATGCGTCAAAAACAGCACGGCACGCGTGCAAGCGGCGTATGGTGGCTTCTTCATTACTCCCCATGTGGC
The DNA here is from genome assembly GCA_021414145.1 of Methylophilales bacterium. GTDB lineage: Bacteria > Pseudomonadota > Gammaproteobacteria > Burkholderiales > Methylophilaceae > CAILHX01. The sequence continues at coordinate 5,425 of JAIOOY010000051.1, forward strand.
GGCTGTAGTCTTTAACGTCAGCGCATAACACTGTAGCCAAATGTCGTTCCATATTTTTCATTGTTGGTGACACAGGAATTGGGCATTCATGAGAACGAATTATATCGTTTATCCTCTACAAGGTAAGGGTCTTTGGTTAGACTAGCGATATGAAGACTCTTTATCTTTCCGCACAAATCCGAAGCATCGAGCCGCAATACACTGGCCTGATGGAAAAGGCTGGCCTCGCGGCAGCAGAATTGGCTAAAAATCTGGCCGGGAACCTGCCACTATTGATACTCGCAGGCCCCGGCAATAACGGCGGCGATGCTTTTGTCGCTGCACGTTATTTGAAGACGTGGGGATTGGCGCTAGACGTTCTATTCACTGGCGATGCCGCAAAACTACCGCCGGATGCCAAAGCCGCCTACGATGCTTGGAGCGGCAAAGTTCTCACAGAAATTCCCGACAAAAAATATGACCTGATTGTGGATGGCCTATTCGGCATAGGCCTTACGCGCGATCTCAATGTAGCCTACCTTGAGTTGGTAAATAATATCAACGCCATGAAGTTGCCAGTACTGGCGCTGGACGTGCCTAGCGGATTATGTGCCGACACGGGGCGGATTTTGGGCGCTGCCATCAAGGCTACCCACACAATTACTTTCATCGGCTTGAAGCCGGGACTGTTCACGCTGGATGGCGTAGACGTTGCAGGAGAGGTACATCTGGCTGATTTAGGGATTCCACCCTCGCCCTCGGCGGGGCATTTGGTTGACTACCTGCCCTACCCTTTACCCGCCAGAAAAAACAACTCCCATAAAGGCAGTTACGGTAGCGTGGCGGTGGTGGGCGGCTCACAAGGCATGGTTGGTGCCGCCTTGTTGACCGCAAAATCGGCGCTGCTGGCGGGGAGTGGCCGCGTGTATTGTCATTTGTTAGCTACCGACGCACCTTTGCTGGACATTGATACACCGGAACTCATGTTGCGATCAGTCGAGAATATCGCGACCGATGTCAACACACTGGTAATAGGGATGGGCATGGGACACTCCGCCGAAGCGGCCAAAATCATCAGTAGCTGTCTGCAACAACACTGTCCCTTGGTGCTGGATGCTGATGCACTTCACCTCATCGCTAGCAATGACAACATTGCCAGCACATTGAAGCAACGAGGCAATGCCGTACTCACTCCACACCCCGGCGAGGCTGCCGCGCTTTTACACTGCGATACCACCACCATCCAAGCAGACCGCATCCAATCCGCGCTCAATATCGCCGCGCGCTACAATGCTGTAACCGTGCTGAAAGGTGCTGGCAGCATTATCGCCACACCGGGCTCTTTGACTAACAGGGCACGCTGGTTCATCAACCACAGTGGTAACCCCGGCTTGGCCGCAGCGGGCATGGGCGATGTGCTGGCAGGCATTGTCGGCGCATTGTTGGCGCAAGGGTTAAACACAGAACAAGCCGCGCTGTCAGGCGTTTATCTGCATGGCTTAGCCGCTGATAGACTAGGAATTAAAGTGGGTCTGACCGCCTCAGAGGTTGCACTAGAAGTGCGCAACATTTTGAACAGCAAATAACTAGAGAAATCATGCAAACCACCATCAACGACATCATTCGCCTCAGTAATTCCGTCATTCTCGGCAAAGAACCACAAATAAGACTATCGCTTGCTTGCATTCTGGCGCGTGGCCATCTACTCATCGAAGACCTACCCGGCATGGGCAAAACCACATTGGCACACACTTTGGCGCAAGTGCTTGGGCTGGAATTCCGCCGCGTTCAGTTCACCAGCGACCTCCTCCCCGCCGACATCCTCGGCGTATCCGTGTATGACCGCAACGCCGCCAGTTTCAAATTCCATCCCGGCGCGATATTCACCAATGTGTTGCTCGCCGACGAAATCAACCGCGCCACCCCCAAAACCCAAAGCGCACTGCTGGAAGTCATGGAGGAACGACAGATGACCACCGAAGGAGAGACACGTAAACTGCCTGAGCCGTTCTGCGTCATCGCAACGCAAAACCCCGCCACTCACATAGGCACTTTTCCTTTACCAGAATCGCAGATGGACAGATTTCTGATGCGCATCAAGCTAGGCTACCCCGATGCGCGTTCGGAACGCACCTTGCTTACTAATGGCAATGGTCGCGAACATCTTGTCAACATTTCACCAGTTACCGATGCCGCAGGATTGATAGCGCTACAGCAAACAGTAAGTCGCGTCACCGTGGCCGACGCACTATTGGATTACCTGCAAGCCCTCCTCGATTTCAGCCGCAGCAGCCCGCAATTTGAAGCCGGTTTAAGCCCCCGTGCCGGACTTGCACTCAAGCAATGCGCCCAAGCTTGGGCGCTAATGGAAGGCCGCGACTACGCCATTCCCGAAGACTTGCAAGCGATCCTGCCCAGCGTAGCGGCACACCGATTACGCAGTGCAAGTGGTGGAGAGGTAGATGCAGCGAGCTTGCTGGCGGGGGTGGCGGTGCCTTGAGGCTTGCTCTCCCCAACTGGCAAGCACTGCTCCGTACCGCTGGCGGCAAACGACAGCCAGCTACTCTAGATCGCCGCCATGTCTACATTCTACCCAGTAAAGCCGGGCTGTTGTTCGCGCTGATGATAGTGGGCATGTTGATTGGCTCTATCAATTACAGTTTGAATATGGGCTATGTGTTGGCGTTCTGGCTGATGGGTCTGGGGATTGTGGCCATGCTGCATACCTGGCGCAATCTGGCGCACTTGAATGTTGCTGCCGGTAAAGTGCCCTCAGTGTTCGCCGGAGAGAATGCTAGATTTTCACTGATTATTTCTGATCAAAATGGGCGGGCACGTAGCGCGATTGGCCTAAAAACTGACGACCTCAACACCAAGTATTGCAATGTACCTGCTTATGGTTTCAACGAAATCACCCTAGACGAACTTGCACAAAAACGCGGCTGGCTGAAGCTACCGAAAGTCAGCCTCTTCACCCGCTTTCCCTTGGGGATGTTCCACACTTGGGGTTACGTGGATTGCGATGTGCGCTGTCTGGTCTATCCTCACCCCGCACCCTACGGCTTGCCACTCCCTGCCCTCGTGCAACAAAGTCACGCACAAGGCTTGCACACCACGCAGGGCGATGAGGATTTCTCCGGACTGCGCAATTACCGGCTGGGGGATTCCATGCGCCGTGTCGACTGGAAAGCTTCGGCGCGGGAACAGGGCTTGTACACCAAGGAATTCGAGGGACAAGGGCAGTTTGCACCCTGGCTGGATTGGGAATCCACACCAGGCAAAGATGTGGAGGCGAAGCTATCACAACTCACACGCTGGGTGCTGGATGCCCACGCCGCCGGACTGGCATTTGGTCTGCATCTGCCGAATGCCACACTAAAACCTGCCAGTGATGAGCTGCATTTCAGGGAGGCGCTAAAGGCGCTGGCGCTGCTTTGATCATCATCCAGTTACGCTGGGTATTATCTTCACTGGGATTGATACTCGCCCTGCACGCGCCCTACCAAGCCACTTGGGTAATCGTGGCTGCGGCACTGCTGCTGGCTTGGCGCTATTGGTTAGCAATAAATCAGAAAAAACCGCCAAACAGCTTGCTGCTATTTCCATTGATTTTGCTGTGTGCCATCGGCGTGTTGTTCACCTATGGCGGCCTTGCCGGGCGCGACGCCAGCACGGCATTGTTCACGCTGCTGCTGATGTTCAAGGTGATGGAATCCAAATCCTTGCGCGACTTCACACTGGTAGTCCTGCTGGGGTATTTTTTGACCATCTGCACCTTTCTGTTTTCACAAGCCTTGCTGGTTGCCGTGCTCACCATCGCCCCACTATTGGCACTCACTTGCGCCTTAATCGCGCTCAATCAAAAGAACCCGGGACCACACAGTGACGCGCTGATTTCCATGGGCGGAAATCTCATCTCACAAGCCCTGCCGGTGATGTTGCTGCTGTTTGTACTGTTTCCGCGCGCACCGGGGCCCTTGTGGGGTGTGCCTAAAGACGCGACGCGTGGCATGACCGGCCTATCTGGCGAGATGAAGCCGGGCAGCATTAGCAACCTTTCAGTATCCGATGCGGTCGCTTTTCGCGTCACGTTTCAAGGCAACCCTCCACATCCTTCTCAACTCTATTGGCGCGGACCGGTGTTGTGGGACTTTAATGGTCAAGTGTGGAGTGCCAACTACACCTATCCCGCATTGTCCTCAAACCTCATCGCCGACACCACACCCTTCAATTACACCGTCACTCTGGAACCGCACAACAAAACGTGGTTACTGGTGCTGGATATGCCCATCAAAACCAGTAGCGCCGGTTTCATGACGCAGGATTATCAGTACCAATCGCGCCAACCAATACGCACAAGAATGCGCTACGATGCGACCTCTGTGCTTCGTTACCACGAAGTTACAACATTGGACGAAGAATCACGCAACCGCGCTTTGCGCCTACCAGAATTCGGGAACCAGCAGGCTAGGGAATTGGGTGAGTCATGGGCAAATGAAACTCCAAACAACATCGTGCAAAAAGGCTTGAGCCTGTTTGCAAAGGACTTCAGCTACACGCTTACCCCACCGCCATTAGGCGCCAGCGCCATAGACGGTTTTTTATTCAACACCAAAAAAGGATTTTGCGAACACTACGCCAGCAGCTTTGTTTTCCTGATGCGTGCTGCGGGTGTGCCAGCACGTGTCGTGACGGGCTACCAAGGCGGAGAATTGAATCCCGTCGGCGACTACATGATCATTCGTCAAGCCGATGCCCACGCTTGGGCCGAGGTGTGGCTGGACGGCCAAGGCTGGGTACGCGTAGACCCCACCTCTGCTGTCTCCCCGGCACGCATACAGTCTGGCATCGCCAGTGCCTTGCCTGCCAGCGAGCCACTACCCGCACTCTCCAGACCCAGCCCGTTCAAGCGTTTGCAACTTAGCTGGGATTCAGTCAACAACGGTTGGAACCAATGGGTGCTGGGCTACAACCAGCAGCGCCAAACTGCGTTTCTTAGCAAAATTGCGGGAAGCAAAGTGACGCGCGGCGACATGGCCTTGTGGTTGAGTGTCTTGTTGATGGTGATTGTCTGCGCAATCGCGCTGTGGGTGCTGCGCCCCACCCTTAATTCTCACGATGCCATTCAAACTGCCTGGCTGAAATTCCAGGCAAAACTGGCACGCGCCGGATTGCAGCGCCAACCCGCAGAAGGCCCATTGGATTTCGCGGTACGTGCCGCGCAAACCTTCCCAGCGTGCCACGACCTGATAGACAGCATTGTTGAACTGTATCTGCCATTGCGTTATGGTGGTATCAGAGACGCATCAAAGGTAGGCCAACTTCAGGCCTACGTTAATAAATTCAAGGCACGATGACAGACGAAGACTACATGAAGATCGCGCTGGAACTGGCGCAACAAGCCGCCAGTGTGGGCGAAGTGCCGGTGGGTGCCATCGTGGTCAGCGGTAATGAAATTGTCGGGTTCGGCTTCAACTCCCCCATCTGCCGCCACGATCCCTGCGGCAGATGCTAAAACTGGAGCTTGTGGCAGCGTGGTGGACTTGATGAAGGAAGACAAACTAAACCATCATTGTGAAGTAATGGGTGGGGTGATGGCAGAGGAATGTGGTAGCTTGTTGAGTGAGTTTTTTGCGGGAAGAAGGAAGAAAAACTAAGCATGCTTTACTGCAAACGAAACCAAGGAAAAACTAGACTAACTAGTTACAGTGCATACACCGTGCGATAAATATTCACCGCTTTGCGCGCCGTGTAATCGCCAACATCGGCCAGCTGCGCGGCAATACGCTGCAACATACCGGCATCTCTATCGCTTTCTTTAGCCGCCGCGGTTTCGGCAGGGGTTTGGGCGAACTCGTCATTCATTTCACTGGCAGTTACCACCTGTGGGCGACGATTATCGCTGGGAAGTGCAACCGGTGGTGCTTTGCTCACTTTGTAAGCGAAATCTACGACGGTTGAAAAGGCCTTAGCACCGTCTTCGTTATAAGCTTTGACCACCTGATCTTGATTGATAGAAAAGTTACCATTGCTATTGCGCTGTATGCCCACTTGCTGCAAAGCTGCCAAATCACCATCAGCCGCACTGCGATCTATGGCCTGCAGTATGCTACCCATCGCCGCGCTATAGCGGCTGCGGGTGGTAGCAGCGGTAGTGAGCACATTACGAAGCGCATTCAACGAGCCCACCACACCTTGCACTACCACTTGCAAATAACGAACGGTGCTATAACTAGCAGTGCTCTTAAAGGTTTCGGCGCTATTCTGAAAGTTGTCTAGCGCCAGCATGGCCTGACCTGCTGGGCTGATGTTCGAGACAAAGCTGGCATCACTAACCCCAGCTTGCGCGCCGCGTGCGCTCGTACTCGGCGGGACGCTTTTGCGTTGTAACGCCGACTGGGCATCAATGCCATCTAATGGGGCGCTAGTAATTGCCATAAATCATTACCATGAATTGTCTTGAATTTAACCAAACAGCGACATCATAAATTAAAAAGGCGTTACACCGCTATTGTTTGCGCGCGCAGACCAACAAAACATGTCGCTTTGGGGTAAAATGCCAGCGATTTAATGGCTTGGTTTTTCTGATGATTACAGGTAGTTTAGTTGCAATCGTAACCCCCATGCTGGCGGATGGCTCGCTCGATCTGCCGACCTTGCGCGCGTTAATTGACTGGCATATCGCGGAAGGCACCGACGGCATCGTCATCGTGGGCACTACTGGCGAATCGCCCACTGTCAATGTGGATGAGCATTGCACTCTAATCAAAACCGCGGTCGAACAAGTGGCTGGTCGCGTTCCTGTGATCGCGGGAACCGGCGCAAACTCCACCAGTGAAGCCATAGAACTGACCGCACACGCTAAGGCACTAGGAGCTGATGCTTGCCTGCTAGTCACACCTTATTACAACAAGCCTACGCAAGAAGGGCTATATCAGCACTTCAAGGCGGTGGCAGAAGCTGTGGCAATTCCGCAGATTCTCTACAACGTGCCTGGTCGTACTGGTTGCGACATGCACAACGATACTACGCTACGTTTGGCACAAATCTCCAATATAGTAGGCATCAAGGATGCCACCGGTGGTATAGAGCGCGGCACCGATTTGCTGCTGCGTGCTCCGGCTGATTTCGCCGTGTTTAGCGGCGACGATGCTAGTGCGTTAAGCCTGTTGTTGCTGGGTGGACATGGCGTGATTTCAGTGACCGCCAACGTTACCCCCAAGCTCATGCACGAAATGTGTGTAGCAGCCAGTAACGGGGAACTAACCCGCGCGCGCGCTGCCAACAAAGCCATGTTCCGGTTGCACCAACATTTATTTATTGAGCCCAACCCCATACCGGTGAAGTGGGTGTTGCACGAGATGGGCAAGATTCAAACGGGGATGCGCTTGCCGCTGACTCCATTGGCTCAACAACATCACCAAACTTTACACAATGCCATGCAAACCGCAGGATTATGAGAACCCCTATGTCCAAATTCGCTCTATTGTTGCTTTCTATCTTAACCTTGTCGCTCGTAGGCTGCGACTCCATTCCTTTTTTGGATAACACCGACGATTACAAAACAGCTGGGCGCGGACGACCACTAGAAGTGCCCCCAGACTTGACCACTGCCTCGGCGGATGACACCTACAAACTGCCAGGCGGCACTACCTACTCCAGCTATAGTCAAGACCTTGATGCCCAGACACACCAAGAAGAAAAGTTGCTACCCTCTCCGGATGGGGTGAAAATGGAACGAGCTGGCTCGCAACGCTGGCTGGTAGTACCCGCCGCGCCAGAAAAAGTATGGCCCATCGTCCGTGACTTCTGGACAGAACTGGGTTTTGCTGTGCGCGTGGAAAACACTCAAACCGGCGTGATGGAAACCGAGTGGATTGACCCTAGTACGCTGAGTAAAGATGATCAACAAGGTTACCTGGACAAGTTTCAAAGCTGGATGGACAAGCTCTCGGCACTGAATAATCGCCAAAAATTCCGCACCCGTATAGATCGTGGCAATGACGACGAAACCACAGAAATCTACATGACTCATCGCTCACTAAGTGATGCCATAGATGACGGCAAGGAGTATAAAATTACGCGATTAGGCAGAATAGACCTCGGTTACAAAAAAAAGGATGAAGACGCTCAACTCACCAACGATGCGGCAGCAGCGGAGTTGGACATTGAGCTACTAAGACGTTTGATGGTGAAACTGGGTGTAGCCGACAAGCAAGCACGCACCATCATTGCCACCCCAAGCCAAGAGTTACGCGCATCTTTGACCAAAGAAAAAGACGGCGCATCCATGCTGGTGCTGAACGATTCTTTTGATCGCGCGTGGCGCCGTGTGGGGTTGGCACTTGATCGTATCGGTTTCTTGGTGGAAGATCGCGACCGCTCAAAGGGGTTGTTCTTTGTACGTTATTCCGACATTGAAGCAGACTACGACGAGCCTAAAAAAGAAAAAGGCCTGCTCGACAAGCTGGCATTCTGGAGTGATGATGAAGACGAAAAGCCGAAAGCCAAACCCACCCCTAAAAAGAAAAAAAATGACTCCGGCTTTGTAGACAAACTGAAATTCTGGGAAAGTGATAAGGAAAAAGCCGCCGCCGAAGCACAGTACCGCATCCTGATTGCCCGTGGTGGCGACACCAGTGCTGCCACCGTGGTGGATAAGGAAGGCAAGCGCGACAACTCTCCCACCGCTAACCGTATTTTGGCCTTGCTCTATGAGCAACTCCGATAAGTGAGATTTGCGTCATTAGGGAGTGGCAGCGCAGGCAATTGCCTCGCTGTCAGCTCTAATGACACTACGGTATTAGTGGATTGCGGTTTTAGCGTTCGCGAAACCATCACCCGTCTGACGCGACTGGAATTACAAGCCGAAAAGCTTTCCGGAATTTTACTCACCCATGAACACGACGATCACGTCAGCGGTGCATTACGTTTGGCTAGCCGCTTCCAACTTCCTATTTTACTCACCCACGGCACTTTGCAAGCCTTGGGCGAAATACCCGACAGCGTAACCATACAACTTATTGATAGCCACCACCCTTTTGCCATAGGTGACCTGGAAATCCAGCCCTACCCAGTGCCTCACGACGCACGTGAGCCAGTACAGTTTGTGATTGGAAATGGTGCGCAGCGCTTAGGTGTGCTAACCGATACTGGGGCGTCTACTCCACACATCGAAACCACGCTGTCTTTTTGCGATGCCTTGGTACTGGAATGCAACCATGATCTGGATTTGTTGATGAACAGTAGCTATCCCGCCTCACTCAAACAGCGCATCAGCAGCCGCTTAGGGCACTTAGATAACGCAACCTCAGCATCACTGTTGTCACGCACCAATACCAGCAAGCTACAACATATCATCGCCGCTCACTTGAGCGCACAAAACAATCGCCCGCAACTCGCCCAAGCAGCGCTCAGTCAAGCATTAGGTTGCGAAGAACAATGGATAGGGATTGCAGACCAATCTGAGGGGTTTGGCTGGCGAGAACTTCATTAGCCAATACCACGAATACTAGATAGCAAAAAAGCCGACACGAAGTCGGCTTTTTTGCTTGTCGAAAAGACTAGATTACTTCTTTTCTTCAGCAGGAGCAGCAGGAGCAGCTTC
>JAIOOY010000063.1 GCA_021414145.1 Methylophilales bacterium
CACATAGACAGCCCGTTCGACTTCAGCTTCCGCGAACTTGACAACCCGCCAGACCCCTTGCTGGTGCTGGATGATGGTGTGGTGGGATATGGCGAAAATATCACCTTGAGTCAGTTAAATTTAACGCTGCGTCCCAATGAACGGCTTGGATTACTAGGTAGAAACGGCGCGGGGAAATCCACGCTTATTAAATTGCTGGCTGGCGAACTCAAGCTCAAATCCGGCAAACAGGTCACCGGCAAAGAACTCAAAATCGGCTACTTCGCCCAGCACCAACTGGAACAACTGCGCGTGGATGAATCACCGCTTCAACACATGCTGCGTCTCGCCCCCAATGTGCGCGAACAGGAACACAGGGATTATCTCGGCGGTTTCGATTTTCGCGGCGATATGACCGTCACTCCTTGCGGTGGATTTTCAGGCGGAGAGAAATCACGGTTAGCTCTGGCTCTGCTTATCTGGCACAAACCGAATCTGCTGCTGCTCGACGAACCCACCAACCATCTGGACTTGGAGATGCGTCACGCCCTGAGCATGGCATTGCAGCAATACGATGGCGGCGTGGTGTTGGTGTCGCACGATCGAGCTTTGCTGCGCGCCACCTGCGATCGCTTTGTGCTGGTAGCCGATGGCGTAGCTCAACCCTTTGATGGTGACTTAGAGGACTATCGTGCGTGGCTGGCAAACCAGGCGAAGGCACAGGAAAAACCAGCAGAAAAAAGTACGGTTAAAAATGACCGCGCCCTCAATAAAATAGAGCGTCAAGCAAGGCAGGCAGAACGCCGCCCTTTAGTGAAAGAAGCAGAAAAACTGGAACATCAGATGGCGCAATGGCAGAAGGAAAAAGACGACTGTGACACACGCCTGGGAAACCCGGACATCTACGCTGCCGCCGACAAAGCACCGCTACAGGCGCTGCTCAAACGTCAGGCAGAACTGGCGCAGAGCATAGAGCAGGCCGAGACACGCTGGCTGGAAATCCACGAGCAACTGGAATCCATGCCCGCCAATTAAAAAGGTGGGCAATGCCCACCTTTTTATCCAACCTTACTCTGGCTTGCCGTCGCGTTTTTCGCGACGCTCTTCCCTACGTTCTTTACGTTCCTTACGATGCATCTCGCGTGCCTTCTTGACTTCGTCCTTATCAAGGAACCCGTCACCATTCAGGTCTTCCTTCTTGAAGTGCTCTTGCATCTTCGTTTCGTGGAAAGCCTTGAATTCATCGTAACTTACCTTGCCATCCTTATTGGCATCGGCCTTCTCCATCATGCCGTGATGCTCTTTTTCACCACCTGGAGGGGGAGGCTCCTCCGCCCATGCCGTACCCTGTAAAACCAACAACAATGCTGCACCTGCTGAAACCGCAAAAAACTTGTTCATTTGGATCTCCTCAAATTGAAAAATCAGACCTGCCCTCCAGCAACGATTCTAGCGCTTTGTCGTTGACCACAAAAAACATGTAGGGTGTCAATAAGCGAAGCGCATTGCACCGGATAAAACAAAAATGCGGCGCAATGCCTTTCAGTTATTGTGCCCTACGCGGGCTACCACTCGTACCACGATATGACCGCTAGGTTTTGATTGGGAATTAGCTCTATGAATATCTCGACATCTTCACGAGTGGCACGTTTTGAAAGAGTGTATTGATTTGCCATAACGTTCAAAGGTTTCAATGTGTTGTCTATATTGGGACAACCAGAAATCTTTGTTTCATGAAAAGGTTCGGAAGCGATAGCGTCTTTTAATTTCTCCGCTGCATTGGCTGACAGTTGAACAATAAAACACGCTGAATAATCGCCGTGAATATCAGGGTAACTGGTCGTTTTATAAAGGAACTTAGCTTCCGGCGGCAAGATGACTTTAGTCAAGCGTTGCAGTTCTGAGATATAAAAAGATTCAGGTGGATAAATTGCGTCATAAATTGACCACAAAACTCCAATAAAACCAGCAACCAAAAACAACCTGCCGTAGAGTCCTTTTAACCATAGCCAGCGGACCGATTTGTAAATCAGGGCTAGAACAATTAAAAGCAGCAGTACACCAGCAATCGCGTAACCCATATAAGCTAGCTAGAAATACCCATCCTCAAGCCACCGCCTCCACAATCTGAATCACCTTCTTAGGCTTGTAATCCGACATCTGGTCAAAATTCAGATACTGATAAATCACATCCGCATCCTTGTTCACCTTATCCCCCAACACCTGCAGATACTCCTGCATGGACGGCATCTTGCCCAGCACCGCACAGACCGCAGCTAACTCGGCAGAGCCTAGATAAACATTGGCTTCCTTACCCATGCGGTTATCGAAGTTACGGGTACTGGTGGAGAACACGGTGGCCTTGTCCGCTACCCGCGCCTGATTACCCATGCACAGCGAACAGCCCGGCACTTCGGTACGCGCACCGGCACGGCCGAATACGCCATAAGCACCCTCTTCCCGCAACTGGGATTCGTCCATGCGGGTCGGCGGGGCGATCCACAAGCGGGTCGGGATCAACCCGGCATCTTCCAGCACCCGCGCCGCAGCGCGGTAGTGGCCGATGTTGGTCATACAGCTGCCGATGAACACTTCGTCTATCTTGTCGCCGACCACAGCGGACAATGGCTTGATGTCATCAGGATCATTGGGGCAGGCTACCAGCGGTTCCTTGATTTCGTTGAGATCAATCTCGATGACTTCGGCGTATTCCGCATCGGCATCGGGTTGCAACAATTCCGGCTTGGCCAGCCATGCGTTGATGTTGTCTATACGACGGCGCAAGGTACGTGCATCTTCATAACCGTTGACGATCATATTCTCCAGCAAGGCTGCGTTGGAGCGCAGGTATTCGATGACCGGCGCTTTATCCAGATGCACTGTACAGCCATTGGCAGAACGTTCTGCGGACGCATCAGCGAATTCGAACGCCTGTTCCACTTTCAGATCAGGTAAGCCTTCGATTTCCAGAATCCTGCCATTAAAGACGTTCTTCTTGCCTTGTTTGCCCACAGTGAGTAGACCCTTTTGAATCGCGGCATAAGGAATGGCGTTGACCAGGTCGCGCAGAGTGATGCCGGGCTGCATCTTGCCCTTGAAGCGCACCAGCACGGATTCCGGCATGTCCAGCGGCATGGCGCCCATGGCGGCGGCAAACGCCACCAGCCCGGAACCGGCAGGGAAGGAAATGCCGATAGGGAAACGCGTATGGGAATCACCACCGGTACCCACGGTATCAGGTAACAACATGCGGTTCAGCCAGGAGTGGATGATGCCGTCACCCGGACGCAGGCTAACGCCGCCACGGCTGGACATGAACTCAGGCAGGCTGTGTTGCAGCTTGATGTCCACAGGCTTGGGATAGGCGGCGGTGTGGCAGAAACTCTGCATCACCAGATCGGCAGAAAAGCCCAGACAAGCCAGTTCCTTCAGCTCGTCGCGGGTCATCGCACCTGTGGTGTCCTGTGAACCAACGGTGGTGGTCTTTGGCTCGCAATAGGTGCCGGGACGCACACCCAAGCCTTCTGGCAGGCCGCATGCACGGCCGACCATCTTCTGCGCCAAGGTAAAACCTTTTTTCGATTCGGCTACTAAATGCGACTGTACGAACATCGTTGAAGGTGGCAAACCCAGCGAAGCACGTGCCTTGGTGGTCAAGCCGCGCCCGATAATGAGCGCGATACGGCCACCCGCTTGCACTTCATCCGGCAGCGTAACAGGAGCTATCTCAAAAGTGCTGACCGTCTCACCAGCATTGGTGATTTTTCCGGTACGCGTGTGGATGGTAATGACATCGCCGGTATTGAGTTTTGACACGTCGCACTGGATAGGCAATGCGCCGGAATCTTCGGCGGTATTAAAGAAAATCGGTGCAATCTTGCTACCCAAAATCACGCCACCAGTGCGCTTGTTGGGGATATGCGGAATGTCTTCGCCGATGAACCATTGCACCGAGTTGATGGCGGATTTTCGTGAGGAACCTGTGCCCACTACATCGCCCACATAAGCCAGTGGCAAGCCTTTGGCTTTGAGTTTTTCAATAGTAGCCAATCCATCCGGCATCTTGGTGCCGAGCATCGCCTTGGCATGCAGTGGAATATCGGGGCGCGACCACGCATCTTGCGCGGGCGAAAGGTCGTCGGTATTGGTCTCTCCGGGCACTTTGAACACCACGCAACTGATCGATTCGGGCAACGGTTTGCGTGCGCTGAACCACTCGGCATCCGCCCAGGATTGCATCAACTTTTTGGCTTCGGCATTACCCGCCTTGGCTTTGGTTTCCACATCATGAAAGGCATCAAACATGAGGATAGTATGCGACAGCGCTGCGACAGCATGGTCGGCCAGTGGCCCATCAAGCAAAGCCACCAGCACCGGAACGTTATATCCACCAAGCATGGTGCCCAATATCTGCACAGCTTTCTCGCGTGTGAGCAGGGGAGACTTCGCCTTTTCATTGGCGATATCGGCCAGGAATGCCGCTTTTACATAGGCAGCCTGATCCACACCAGCGGGAACACGGTTTTCCAGCAAGTCCATCAACTCTTTTTCACTGCCCGCAGTAGGCGATTTCAGCAAATCCACCAGCGCGGCGGTTTGTTCAGCATTCAGCGGCAGCGGAGGAAGCCCAAGAGCGGTGCGTTCTGTAATGTGTTGGTGATATTCGTTTAGCATTTCGTATGACCCGAGGTTAAAGGTGATATAGAAGGAATTGATTATAGCTCAAGCACTGTTGCGGTCTCGGCGCATAAATTCAATACAGGATATTAAATCCGTTTACGCTGAAACAGTGCTCAACGGTAAGGCTCTAGCAAGAACCAATCCAGTAATGATCACTGGCGAAACGGACGGGTAAAAGACGAATCACAGCTTTGTGCCTTGGCCGCAAAGTCCATCTTTTCCAACAGTGATTCTTTGTAGTGTGGGCCGAATTCTTTCTGCAGATACACCTTGATCTCAGCAACGCTCACCATGCCGTCACGGTCGGCATCCATGGCTATGATATTGTCTTCCACGCTCCGCTCCGCCTCTGCGGCCTGAGCCAGAATGGGAAGCAAACAACAAAGAAGTAGAATCCTGTTCATCGCCCCTGATGGACTAACACTTTTGCAGCAAAGTTCACGTCCGCATCACGTCTTCCAACGCCGTCAAGCAGATATTCACGTTGCGCTCGTTAGAAGCATGCCCCATAAGACCAATTCGCCAGATTTTGCCCGCCATCGCCCCTAAGCCCGCACCTATTTCCAAGCCGTAGTCATTGAGCAGTGCGCTGCGCACAGTGGCATCGTCCACACCTTCAGGGATATAGACAGAATTGAGTTGCGGTAGCCGATGCTCTTCTTTCACAACGAACTTCAAGCCCAAGGCTTCTAGGCCAGCCTTGAGTTCCAAGTGATGCTGCTTATGTCGCGCCCATGAGTTTTCCAGTCCCTCTTCTTGCAACATCACCAAGGCCTCATGCAGGCCATACAAGGCATTGACCGGCGCGGTGTGATGATAGGTGCGCTTGGCACCGCTGCCCCAATAGGCGGTGACCAGGTTCAAATCCAGAAACCAGCTTTGCACTTTAGTCTTGCGGTTTTTGACCACTTGCATAGCGCGGTCGCTAAAGCTAATGGGCGACAAGCCCGGAGTGCAGGACAAACATTTTTGCGAACCGGAATAGATGGCATCTATCTCCCATTCGTCCACTTTGAGCGGCACGCCGGCCAAGCCCGTCACGCTATCAACCAAGGACAAGGCATCGTATTTATGCGCCAAATAGGTGAGTGTTTGCGCATCGGACTGCGCACCGGTAGAGGTTTCGGCATGCACGAAAGCCAACAATTTGGCATCAGGGTTAGCTTTAAGCGCGTCTTCGACTTTGTTAGGGTCAACCGCTGTTCCCCAATTATCCATCACCATCACGACGGTAGCACCGCAGCGTTCCACATTCTCTTTCATGCGTCCGCCAAACACACCGTTCTGGCACACGATGGCTTTATCGCCGGGTTCCAGCAGATTCACAAAGCAGGTTTCCATACCGGCAGAACCGGGTGCAGAAACCGGCATGGTGAGTTCGTTTTTGGTCTGAAAAGCGTATTGCAGCATAGCTTTCATCTCATCCATCATCTCCACGAACATGGGG
>JAIOOY010000006.1 GCA_021414145.1 Methylophilales bacterium
ATCACGATTTTCAGAAGAGGTCGTGAACATATTGTCGTGATAGTTCTCCCAGTGACCGGATTTCTCCCACAAGCTGCGATCCATAATGGTCGGCGTTTTTACTTCCTGATAGCCGTACTCCACAAATTTGGCACGCATGTACTGCTCTACTTGCTGCCATAGCGTCCAACCCTTGGGGTGCCAGAACACCATGCCCGGCGCTTCATCCTGCATGTGGAATAACTCTAGGTGCTTGCCCAGCTTACGGTGGTCGCGCCTTTCAGCCTCTTCCAATGCGTGCAGATAGGCATCCTGATCTTCTTTCTTCGCCCAAGCCGTACCATAGATGCGCTGTAGCATTTCGTTCTTGGAATCGCCCCTCCAGTAAGCACCCGCTACCTTCATTAGCTTGAATACTTTTAACTTTCCTGTAGCAGGTACATGAGGACCACGGCACAGGTCGGTAAAATCACCTTCTGTGTAAAGTGAGACATCCTCACCCGCTGGAATGCTTGCGATAATCTCGGCCTTGTAGTTTTCTTTGATGGATTTGAAATAGGCTACAGCCTCATCACGCGGCAAGACCTTGCGGCTAACGGGAATATCCTTCCTAGATAGCTCCGTCATGCGCTTTTCAATGGCTTCCAGATCCTCTGGCGTAAACGGGCGCTTATAGGAGAAATCGTAGAAAAAGCCGTTCTCAATCACCGGGCCTATGGTCACTTGCGCGTCAGGGAATAATTCTTTTACCGCATAAGCCAGCAGATGAGCGGTAGAGTGACGAATGATTTCCAAGCCATCGGCATCGCGCTCGGTGACGATGGCTAAATCCACATTGTCCGTGATCAGATACGAGGTATCAACCAGCGTGCCGTTGACCCTGCCTGCCAATGCCGCCTTGGCCAAGCCCGCACCTATGCTCATCGCCACGTCGGCGACGGTTACTGACGCATCAAAACTGCGCTCGGAGCCATCAGGTAAACGGACTACAGGCATAAACATCCCCGCAAAAACAACAAAAGCCGCGAACGGCTATGTCATCGGTCATAAAGTTGGTAGGCGCGATTGGACTCGAACCAACGACCCCCACCATGTCAAGGTGGTGCTCTAACCAGCTGAGCTACGCGCCTAAAAGAGCAGCGGATTGTACAGAAAAGCCAGCCCTAGCGCAACGCGAGAAGCGCTTATAATTGGCTCATGACGCCCCCTATAATGACAATCGCTGAGATGTTCAGCCCGGAGCAATTCCGCCATAGCGGCCATGAGCTGATAGACCTGCTTGCCGAGCATCTGGCAACTAATCTAGAAGGTAAAGACAAGGTGCTGGACTGGCAGGACCCCAAAGAAGCGGAAAAGTCCTGGCAACAAGCTCTCCCATTGCAGCCTAGCCTCACCCCAGCAAGTTTTATGGATGCCCTGCGCGATGACATCCTACCGTCAGGTTTGGCGGTACATCATCCGCGCAACTTGGGGCATCAGGTCGCCATGCCGCTGCCTATGGCAGCCTTGTGTGATTTGGTCGCAGCACTCACCAATCAGGCGATGGCGGTATATGAAGCTGGCCCCGCCGCCACGTTGATTGAACGACAGGTGGTCCAGTGGCTAGCAGAGTTGATAGGCTGGCGAGGGGCAGAAGGCATACTCACTTCAGGTGGCGCGCAGGCCAACCTCACGACACTCTTGGCGGCACGTCAAATCAAGGCGGAGCGAGACGTGTGGAAAGAAGGCATTACCAGTGGACCGCCACTCAAAATCCTCGCCAGCGAACACGCGCACTACTCTTTAGCCAGAGCCGCGGGCATTATGGGACTGGGCACTGAGGCCGTAATTAAAGTCGCCACTGACGCCGCAGGTCGTATGGATGTGTCGGCACTCATCGCAGCGCACCAGAAAGCAGTTATAAATGGCGACAACATCATCGCCGTCGTCGCCACCGCTGGCTGCACACCGACTGGCAGCATAGACCCGTTGGACGAGATAGGCACTTACTGCAACGCGCAAAACTTGTGGTTGCACGTGGACGGTGCACATGGAGCATCCATGCTGCTTTCCAGACAATATCGTGACAAATTGCGCGGCATAGAGTTGGCCGATTCCGTGGTATGGGATGGCCACAAGCTGCTGTACATGCCTGCCCCGGTTTCCGCCGTGTTATTCAAGAATCCACAACACTGTTTCGCCGCCTTCGCCCAAGAAGCCTCTTACTTATTCCAAGGCGAGTCTGCACAAGACGAAACCTACAATACCAGTTACCGCACGCTGGAGTGCACCAAGCGCATGATGGGTTTAAAGCTATGGGCAGCGTTTTCGTTGTATGGCGTAGATGGGCTGGGAGCCTTGGTGGATAAGGTCTTTGCTACAGCAAGATTGCTGGCAGACAAGCTACAAACGACTCCAGATTTTGAGCTACTCATGATGCCGGAGACCAACATCGTGTGCTTTCGCCACCAGTCTGGCGATTCGTCAGCAATAAGAAAAAAACTGGTAGTAAGTGGCGCATTCCATCTGACGCAAGTCAACCTGCATGGGGAAATCTGGTTACGCACGACCATTATGAATCCATTCACCAGTAATTCTGATTTGGATTTTCTACTAGAGCAGATAAAAATCGCGGCTTGAATTGAGTCGCTTCACGGTTGATATCAGGGAACAATCGCAAGGAAGAGAAACGCCGAGAACATGAGTAAATGCACAGCTCCCTGCAACACCGTCGCACGACCACTCGCAAGAGATGTGGTACTCACCAACAAAGTCAACGAGAGCTGAACCATCTCCTTAGATGACAAACCCAACTCCAGCGGCATATTAAATAATACAGATACGGCAGCCACGGTTGGAATCGTCAGCCCGATGGTGGCCAATACCGACCCCAATGCAAGATTCAAACTTATTTGCATACGATTCTGCAATGCCGCTCGAATTGCTGCCCATGTTTCAGGAAGTAACACCAACAAGGCTATCACTATCCCCACTACCGCCTGCGGAGCAGAAGCCGCCTCAACCGCATGTTTAATGGCGGGAGACAACATCTTGGCCAAGCCAATTACAACTACTAGACATAACATCAACAACCCTAAACTGATGAAAGCATCACTGTTGGATGGTTTTGAAGAATGATGGATATACCCATCAGCCTGTGCAGGCAAAAAATAGTCACGATGACGGACAGTTTGTACAAACACAAATACTCCATACATGATGAAAGACATCACGCCAGAAAAAATGAGTTGTGGCTCAGAATAAAAAGGACCGGGAGCTGTGGTGGTATAAGCTGGTAATACCAATGTGAGCACTGAAAGTGCCGCAATAACCGAAAGAGATGGCACGGTTCCATCTACATTAAAGCCAAGCTCTCTGTGGCGAATACCACCTACCATTAAGCATATTCCTACGACTCCATTACATACGATCATAATCGCTGAGAAAACGGTATCGCGAGCAATTACACCTGCGGATTCACCCCCCGATACCATCATAGACACAATCAATGCCACCTCAATAATGGTTACAGCAACTGCGAGTATAAGACTGCCAAACGGCTCACCAACACGATGGGCAATGACTTCTGCGTGATGTACCGAAATAAACACGGAAAAGATTAGAGAAAGGCTTATAACAACCAGATACCACGAATCAAGCGATTGTCCCCACAGACAAGCAAGTACAGTTGCTGACGCAATTGGGATACCAACACTTCGAAGGTCGGGATGCAACAATAGTCGCTTGATCATAATTCCGAAAAATTAATTAGAAAGGATTCATTTACGCCATAGGTAACGATAGACAAAACCCGGGAAGGCGAAAACCAAAAAAAGACACGCGGTAACCGCGTAGAACTCCCAGTGTTGTTTGGCGACCTGCCCCATGGTTTTACTTTCCACAAGTCTGGCGATGCCACCCGTCACAAAGTACAGAATGACAAGCTCCAACAGATGCCAGCCAAAGTGTTT